>JASHZC010000085.1 GCA_030042755.1 Vulcanimicrobiota bacterium
TCGATCGCGGCATCCACGCCGGAGCGGCTCCGTTCGTTCAGAAACAGGCCATGCAGCTGGCTTCGAAGATGCGCTACATCGCCGCCCAGTTCGAGGCGCTGCTGACCGGCCAGCGCTGGCTGCATTACGCGCGCCATGCCAACGCGATGACGGCCCGTCTTCATGCACACGTGAAAGCGATTTCGGGCATCACCGTGACTCGGCCGGTGCGTTGCAATGCGATCTTTGCCACGCTCGACCGTGCCGTCATCGAGCGGGTGCAGCGCGAGTTCTTCTTCTACGTTTTCGACGAAACATTGCCGGAGGTGCGCTGGATGACGCACTGGGCGACGACGCCGCACGATGTCGACGAATTCGCCAATTGCCTAGAGCGCGCAGGCGCCTAGGCGGTCCAATCGAGCATCGATTTCCATTCGGGCTTCGGAAAAGCTTGCTTGGACTTGATCGCCTCGACGTATTTGCGTTTGCCGGCGCGATTGCCCTTACCAAGCATCAATCCGCCAACCAGGCGATCCTGCCAAAAGTAGAGCGCGCGATACCATTTTTTCTCGGTGTCGACCTTACGCACCATCTCCAGGTCGGGGCGCAGATCGGTCCCGAGGCCGAATTGCGTGATCGTCTGTCCCTTGAAAAGTAGCGATGAATACTCGGGGACGTCGTGGTACTTTTCGCTGCCCCCCATCATGTTGAGCGCGACGACCTTTCCGTGGGCGCCGGCATTGTTCCACGTTCCCATGCGATACCGGATCTCGAGAATCGGGTCGTAGAAGTCGGCAACGTCACCCGCTGCATAAATGTTCTTGACGTTGGTTTCCAAGTGATCGTCGCAGAGGATGCCGTTACGGCTGGTCTCGATGCCCGAACTCTCGCAGAGCTCGACGTTCATCGCCAGGCCGAAGCCGTATGCGAAGCATTGCGCCTCGATCTCGCTCTTATTCGTACGCACCTTGGTGATGACGCCGTTGGAACGCACGAACTCATCGACCTCCTCACCGTAGTGCATGTAGACGCCGTCGGCCTGGGCCGCCTCATGCACCAGCTCGCCCGCGGTCTCATCAATAATGCGATGAAGCGAGCGAGGGCCGCGCATGATCCAATGCGTTTCGACGCCGCGCGAGCTGAAAGCCTCGGCCAGCTCGTATGCGATGAACGACCCGCCGACCGCTACCGCCGCCCGGCTGCGATCGATCTGTTCTGAAATCGCTCGAGTATCGTCGAGATACTGAAAAGGGAAGAGATTCACCGCGCCTTCCGCTCCGGGCTTTCCAGTCGGGTTCGGCCGCCCGCCGGTCGCGATCAGCAGCGCGTCGTATCGATAGAACTGCCCGCCGGCCTCGACGACGCGTTCTTCTGGAATCACGCGATCGACGTGAGTTCGCAGACGCAGATCGATGCGATGCTCCTCATGCCAGGCGAGATTGCGAATCATGACCTTCGCTTCGGGAATCTGTTTGCGCAGCATCGGCGGGAGCGAGATGCGGTTGTAGAGCGGATAAGGCTCGTCGCCGAAGAGCGTGATTTCGCAGGCCGGGTCGTGCTTGCGCAGCTGCTCGGCTGCGGTCGTTCCGGCGAAGCCGTTGCCGACGATGACGTACCTGCGAGTGTCCGAATTCGGCACTATTCGCGCTGGAAAGCGTCGCCGTAGAGTGCTAAGCCGACCATCATCTTGAAGCCGACCTCGAGCGCGCGCTCGTCGACGTCGAAGCGAGCGCTGTGTTGCGGCTCGACTCCTCTTTGTGTTCCGCGTGCTCCAACGAGAAAGTACGCGCCGGGGCGCTCGTTGTGCATGAACGACATATCCTCCGACCACATCAGGAGGTCGTGTGGATCTACGACGTTTTCCGCGCCCACGATGCGGCGGGCAACCTCGCGAACGATATCGTTCATGGACCGATCGTTGACCGTCGGTGGATAGATCCACTGATATTCCATCTCGTAGTCGAGCCTCATCGCGGCACATAATCCCTTGACGAGGCGCTCGATTCGCTCGGGAATGGAGCGGCGGACGGAATCGTTGAAGGCTCGCGCGCTGCCTTGCAGCTGCGCGCGGTCCGGAATGACGTTAAAGGTGGTCCCGGAATGCAGCGAGCCGACGGTAACGACGACCGGATCGCGCGGAGGAATTTCGCGGCTGGCGATGGTCTGCAGCAAGGTCACGAGCTGTCCGGCGGCAACGATCGGATCCACCGCCGTGTCGGGCAGTGCTCCGTGCCCTCCCTTGCCGATCAGCTCGATGTCGAATCGGTCGGACGAAGCAAAGAACTCGCCGTCTCGCACGCCGATTTTGCCTACGTCCAGCCCGCTGTAGAGATGCAGGGCAAAGGTGCGATCGACGTGCGGACCCTCCAATGCGCCGTCGGCGATCATCAGCTTGTTGCCGGAGTAGCCCTCCTCACCGGGCTGGAAGCAAAAGACCAGCGTCCCTGGAATTTCCGGTCGCCGACGGCTCAATGTCAGTGCCGCCGCCAAGAGAATCGCCATGTGCCCGTCGTGTCCGCACGCGTGCATGACTCCGGTGCGAACCGAACGATAGGAGACGTCGTTTTGCTCGTCCAGCGGGAGCGCGTCCATGTCGGCGCGCAGCAGCGTCACCGGTCCCGGCTTTCCGCCGCGCAGCGTCGCCAGAATGCCGGTCCCACCGACGCCCGTGCGAATCTCATCGAAGCCGCCCTGACGCAACTCTTGCTCGATGAAGGCGGCCGTCTCGAACTCGACGAGCGAAAGCTCCGGATGTGCGTGAAAGTGCCGCCGATAGCGCACGAGTTGGTCGACTGGAACGTCAACGGAAACGAAATGGTCTATCATACCAGGGGCTTGAACCAGAGCTGACGGTTGGTGTAATCAAAGATGAGGTTGAAACTGCCCAGGGTATCGCGACCAATCAACCCGTCGTAGCCGCGTTCCTGCGCGTAAGCTGCAGACGGTACGACGACTTGAACGTCGCCGAATATCCAATCACCAAGGACGAGCCGTCGCATTGTCAAGTGCTTGATGCCGAACGGTTTACCTCCGACGGTG
>JASHZC010000086.1 GCA_030042755.1 Vulcanimicrobiota bacterium
GCCGGATTAGATCCGCACATGGCCGCATCGCAACTGCAGGCCGGTTCGCGTTTGCTCTATCGCAACATCGCGTGGAACACCTATGGTGCTCTGAACGTACGCGAAGATTTTCTGGCATCTTACCCGGACGTGGTGCGCACCGTGCTGCGCGCGTACGATCTCGGGCATGTGTATGCCAAAGCCCACCCCGACCAGACTGCGAAGATCCTGGCCGATGCATCGAACCTCGACGTCAGCGTGGCAAATCTGGTCATCAAGGATCGTACGCGTTTCCCGGATCCGGTTCCAGGTAAAGCCTACCTGGATTCAGTTGGAGGAACGATCCCGGTGATTCGTTCGGAACAGCTCGTTTCCGACGTGGGGTCGGTGCAGACCGCGCTCGATTCGCTCGCAGATCCGGCACCGGCTCGGGTTGCCGTTGCGCATGCGTAAGACGCTCCTCGCGTCGCTCGTGCCTGCGGCGATCCTCGTTCTTTGGATCGTCGCCGGCCGAGCTCATTGGTTCGCGCCCGATCAACTCGCGCCGCCTTCCCGCGTTCTCGGAGAGCTCGGTTCGCTTTGGCAGCGCGGCCTGCTGCAGCAAGACATTCTCGCCAGCGTCATTCGCGTGTTCTCGGGCTTTGCGATCGCGCTCGTGCTCGCAATCCTCGTCGGCACGCTGGTGGGCCTCAACGCGACCGTCGATCGCGCAATCGATCCGACGCTGCAAGCGATTCGCTCCGTGCCTTCCTTGGCGTGGGTTCCCTTGCTGTTGCTTTGGCTCGGCATCGGCGAGGCCGCGAAGATCACGTTGATAGCGATCGGCGCGTTCTTTCCGATCTACGTGAATCTCGTCGCGGGCATCCACGGCGTCGATCGTAAGCTGGTCGAAGTCGCGCGCGTCCTGGGTCTGCATCCAGTCGCGATCGCCGTGCGCGTCGTCTTGCCTGCCGCGGTGCCGTCGCTGCTCGTCGGCGCGCGCATCGGTCTCACGCAGGCCTGGCTCTTCTTGGTTGCCGCTGAACTGTTGGCCTCGACGCGCGGGCTTGGGTTTATGCTTTCGGAAGGGCAACAAATATCGCGTCCGGATGAAATCCTGGCGGCGATCCTGCTCCTCGCGATCTTCGGGAAGTTATGCGAATCCGGAATGCGTCTGATCGAAACGCGCGCAACTGCGTGGACGGACGGCCTACGATGAACGCGATTCGCATCGAGGATCTGAGCGTCTCCTTCGGCACGCTGCGCGTGCTCGAACGCATTAGCCTCACGATCGAGCAGGGCGAAATTCTCGCAATTCTCGGTCCGAGCGGCTGCGGCAAGAGCACGCTGCTACGGTCGATCGCCGGTCTCGACGTGCATCCGAGCGGAGCCATCGAGGTTCGCGGAGACGTCGGCTATCTGTTTCAGGAGCCGCGGCTCTTTCCATGGCTGACGGTCGAGAAGAACGTGCGCTTCGCTGCGCGCACGAACGAAGAGCGCGAGCGCGTCGAACTCGTGCTCGAACTCACCGGACTTACCGGCGCGCGAGCCACGCTGCCAAAGGCGCTGTCGGGCGGAATGGCGCAGCGCGCCGCGCTTGCCCGCGCGCTCGTGCGCAAACCATCGATACTCCTACTGGACGAGCCGCTCGCGGCACTCGACGCGCTGCGGCGCATGCAGCTGCAAGAAGCGCTCGCGGAGATCGTTGCGACCGTACACGCGACGTCCGTTCTCGTGACACACGATATCGAAGAAGCGCTCTATCTTGCCGATCGCATCGTCGTGCTCGGCGGTTCGCCGTCGACGATCGTGCTCGAACTCGAGGTTCCGCCACACAAGCGCCGCAACCGCGACGCAAATCTCACCGGCGAACGGAGCACGCTGTTCCATGCACTTTCGGGTACGCTCAGCGAGCGAAGGGAAACGGCGTAACGCTAGCGTGCCCAGAGCACGCCGTTATCGTAGTCGAACCATAGGTCGAGTTGGCTCAGAATGTTTCTCCCGATGATGCCATCGATCGGCACGTCGAGATTGTCTGGATCCGCCTGCTCGACATCGGCGTAGAGTGCTCCGAGGTTCCAGACACCGAATGAGAATGCGTTGACAACCTCTTGCCTCGCCAAGAGCGGCCCCTCGAGAAAGTGCATCGTGAAATCAGACGAGCCAATTGCCGGCAAGAGCTTCAGGCGCGCTCGTTCGAGAAACGCCGACGAGAGCATGACTTGGGGGGAACCGGTATCGAGAACAAAGCGTTCCCCTCGAATACCGTTCACCATAGCCGCGACGATGGGCATACCTTCGCGCGTATCGATGTCGACCTTCGCTGCGCCCTGCGGCGGCGTGAACGCCGCGTGCGAGATGAGTTCGATGCGATGATTCGCGTTGTCGATGTGTACGATGTGCCCCGTGAAGAACTCGTTCCCGAGCAGTCCGTCGATTGCATCGCCAAAGAGGTCCACCGTTTGGACGGGAAGATTTCTCGCCACCGCATCGCCAACGCGAAATTCGCGGACGATCGCATGTCCGAATGCCGGGTGCAGACCGAGTCGCGTAGCTTCTCCGATGTCGACGATTATTTGGCTGGTACCGGTGTCGATCAAAAACGTGCGGGCCTGGCCATCTACATCGACCCGAACGGGGTATCCGGTTACGCGCAGATGGTCTTGCAAGATGCCGATTCCGCTAACCCCACCGGAGGGTAAGCCGAACTGCTCCGGGACGCTGGCTGGGATGCTGAACTCCTCGTCCGCCACCGGACCGGGCTGGACGTTCGTTACCGTAACGTCCGCGTCGCCGCCGGCGCCGCTGATCTTCCAATGGAACGCTTGCGTCCATCCCCCGGTGCTTCGGAAATCATCGAAGTCATAGATGACGACGTGCGAGCCGTCGCGCGAAACTTCGCGCAGAACGTGTCCGCTGGTGAGATCGACGTAGTAAAACAGCGCCGGATCGCCCGTTTGGCGGCAGCTGAGCACCCACAAGCGCTTGGCATCGATCGATGAGGTTCCGGCGGCAGCGCATGCAGAAAGATCTGTCCCGAAGATGCTGCGCGGCCAGCGGTCGAGCGCATCTCCCTGCACGTCGCCGCGGATGACGCGGACGCTGCCGCTCGGCGTGCGGCGCCACCGCTCGGCATTGTAGCGTCCGAACTCGTAGCGCGCGTCCCCCAGCGTAACATCGACGCGATAGTCGCCGTCGCGCATCCTCGCAGTTGCGTCGAATGTCCCATCGCGCGCCACAACGCGCATGGTCTCGACACCCTGCACGCTCTGAGCCGCTTCCGCTCCTCGCCCGGAGACGATCGCAGCAACGATCGTCGTCGTCGTTATCGACATCGTTGACGACGACACATCGGGAGGCTGCCAGAGCGCGGCTGCCAGCATGCAGCTCGCGCAAAGGCCGGCGATCAGCTCTTGGGCTCCCAGCGCAAATCCGGCTGACGAGCCGCGCGTGTTTCGTCGACGCGACCGACGACGGTCGTTACCGGCGCAGCTGCAAGCGATTCCGGATCGCGTTTCGCGGTCTCGACGATATCGCGCAGGACGTCGATGAAGTTGTCGAGCGTCTCCTTCGACTCGGTTTCAGTCGGCTCGATCATCAGACACTCGGGAACGATCAGCGGAAAGTACATCGTCGGCGCCATCATGCCGTGATCGAGCAGCGCCTTTGCGATATCCAGCGCCTTGACACCGGTCTGCTTCTTTAGTTCTTGCGCGGACGCCACAAATTCGTGCCGGCAGATCTCCGGGTACGGTGTCTCGAGAAATTCCGCGACCTTGACGCGCACGTAGTTCGCGTTCAGCACTGCGAGCTGCGAGACGCGCTTCAGTCCGTCGGCGCCGTTGGCGTAGATATACGCAAGCGCGCGAGCCGCGTGTGCGAAGTTCGACCAGAACGAGCGCATCGGTCCGATTGATTTCGGCCGGTCGAAATCCAAGGAGAACGCATAACGATCGCTCGGGGCTCGGTCCCGAGCGACCTCGTTGTCACCTTTCGCGTTGTCCCCGCGGGGTATGGCACGCACGACCGGCGTAGGCAAGTAGTCGACCAAATGCGCCGCAACGCCGACGGGACCGTGACCCGCGCCGCCGCCGCCGTGCGGAATCGTGAACGTCTTGTGCGTGTTGAGGTGCATGAGGTCGAAACCCATGTCACCCGGCCGCACGTTGCCCATGATCGCGTTCGCGTTTGCGCCATCGTAGTACATCAGGCCGCCGGCATCGTGCACCGCAGCGGCGATCTCATGAATGTGATCCTCGAATAAGCCGAGCGTGTTCGGGTTGGTCATCATGCACACGGCCGTGTCGGGACCGAGGACCTTTTCAATTTCGGCGACGCTCACTCGGCCGCGCTCGTCGCTCGGCAGCGAGATCACCTTGAAGCCGCACATCGCAGCCGAAGCCGGATTCGTACCGTGCGCGGTATCGGGCACGATGACCTTGTCGCGCGCGATCTCGCCGCGATCTCTGAAGTATTTCTTCGCGATGAGCAGTGCCGCGAGCTCTGCGTGCGCGCCGGCTGACGGGTTGAGCGAGAACGCCGCCATGCCGAATAGCGACGAAAGCGATCGTTCGAGCTCGTACATCACTTGTAGCGCGCCCTGCGCGAGCTCGTCGGGCGTATACGGATGCAATTGCGCGAATTCGCGCTTGCCTGCGATCGCGTCGTTGATCCGTGGATTGTACTTCATGGTGCACGACCCGAGCGGATAGAACCCCAGGTCGATGCCGAACGTGCGATGCGACAGGTTGGTAAAGTGCCGCACGACGTCGAGTTCGCTGTTATCCGGCAAGGGCAGATCCGAACGCAAAAGATCGCTCGGGAGAAATTGATCGAGCGGTTTGCCGCCCTCGACGTACCGGTTAGCGCGTCCATCCTGCCCGAGATCGAAAATCAGGGGCGAGACGTCAGACGTTTGCGTGGACACGAACGATGTCTCCCAGAGCGGTTGCGAGCGCCTGAATGTCGCCCGTTGTGGTAAGTTCGGTGGCGTTCATCAAGATGCACGTACCGAGCTGCGGGTACCAGCGTCCGAGATCGACGCCGCCGAGAATGTTGCGTTCTTGGAGCTTTGCGAGCACGCCGGACGCCGGTTGATGGACGTCGACGACGACCTCGTTGAAGAAAGGCGCCGTGAATTTCAAATCCACGCCGTCGATGCTGGAGACGGCAGTTGCAAGCTCGCGCGAACGGGCGAGGTTGAGCGCAGCGACGTCGCGCAATCCCGTCTTGCCCATCAATGCCAAATACATCGTCGCGATCAGCGCGCAGTGCGCCTGGTTCGTGCAGATGTTCGACGTCGCGCGTTCGCGCCGAATGTGTTGTTCGCGTGCTTGCAACGTCAAGACGTATGCGGTACGTCCTTGACCGTCGACGCTCTTGCCGACAAGCCGTCCCGGAATGCGGCGTATGTGCTCCTTGGTCGAGGCGATGAAACCGGCATACGGTCCTCCGTAGGCCATCGCGACCCCGAAGCTCTGCGCCTCGCCGACGACGATTTGTGCGCCCCAGGATGCCGGTGTCGCGAGCGCCGCGAGCGAGATGGCCTCTGCCACCACCGCAATGGGAATCGTTTCACTGGCTGTGACGGTATCTGCAGCAGCTTGCGAAAGCGCGTCGACGTTGCCGAATACGTTCGGAGACTGTAGGGCTACCGCAGCGTATTCTTTGGTCGCAACGGCTTTGGCCAGCGCATCCAGATCGGTCCGCCCGTCGGCGGCGACCGGAAGTTCGTCGATCTGCACGTCCAGGCCATCGCAGTAGGTTTTCAGCACCGCGCGATAGTTCGGATGAATCGCACTCGAGACGAGCAGCTTCGTGCGCCCGTTGGCGTTCAGCGCCATGATCGCGCCTTCGGCGAGGGCGGTCGCACCGTCGTACACCGACGCGTTGGCAATGTCCATTCCTGTCAGCAAACAGATGTACGTTTGCCACTCGTAAATCGCTTGAAGATAGCCCTGCGAAACCTCTGCTTGATAGGGCGTATAGGCGGTTAGGAATTCGCCGCGCATTGCCAGCGCGGCAATCGCCGGCGGCGCGTAATGCCGGTACGAACCGGCGCCAAGAAACGAGATGAAATCGACGCCACGATTCTTGGCCGCGAAGTGCTCGAAGCGTCGCGCGATTTGATATTCGGGCAACGCCGGAACGACGTCGACCTGCGCTTTGAGAGCGACCGGCTCGGGAACCTTGAGAAGATCGTCAAGCGATCTTACGCCGATCGCATCGAGCATCGCCCGAATGTCCGACTCAGTATGGGGTGTGTACATCAGTATCCGTTAATCGTGAGCGATTTTTTCGTAGTCACTTGCCGTGAGCAGGTTGTCTTTTTCGGTAGCATCTTTGAGCTTGACCTTAAAGAGCCAGCCGTCGCCGTAGGGGTCGCGATTTACCGCAGCCGGGTCGCCCTCGAGCGTGCCGTTCACCTCGAGAACTTCACCGCTGACCGGCGTGAATAGATCCGAAACCGCCTTGACCGATTCGACGACGCCAATGTTGCCGAATTGGTCGATCTGCTTCCCGACGCGCGGCAGCTCGACGTACACGATGTCGCCGAGCGAGCTTTGGGCGTAGTCGGTGATCCCGATCGTTGCCGTATCTCCATCGACCCTCACCCATTCGTGCTCTTTGCTGTACAGCAGATTCTCCGGCTGCATCACGCTTGAACTGCTCCTTACTTAGAACGTTTATAAAACGGTAACGGCACGACGGTTGCTTCGTGCCGGGTTCCGCGAATCTCGACCTCGAGGTTCGCACCAAGGGTTGCGGCTGCCTTATCGACCAGCGCGGTTGCAATGTTTTGTCCTCCTACGGACGGAGCCATCGATCCGCTGCGCACCGCTCCAACCGCAGTCCCGTTGAAGAAAACCTGGTACCCCTCACGTGCAGGCGCGCGACCTTTCATGATCAGCCCGACGACGCGCGGGTAGTCGTCGCGCTCGAGTTGCTCGACGAGCACGTTGCGTCCGATGAACTCCGGTTTACTGGTCTTGATCGCCCATTGCAAGCCCGCCTGGACGGGGGAAATCTCCTCGGTCAATTCGTGACCGTAGAGCGGCATGCCGGCTTCCAGACGAAGCACGTCGCGCGCGCCCAAACCGCATGGCTCGAGTCCGTCGCCTTCATGATCGCGCAGCAGCCCGTTCCAAACCTCGACCGCGTGCTCGCCGAAAAGAAACAGCTCGAAGCCATCTTCGCCGGTGTAGCCGGTGCGAGCAATGACGGCAGGGCGCCCGTACACGGTGCCTTCGGCGCAGAAATAATACTTCATACTCGCAAGGTCGACGTCGACGTGCGGCTGCAACATCGCCACCGATTTCGGTCCTTGCAGCGCAACGAGCGCGTTACGTCCGTGAAGATTTTCGAGATGCACGTTCTCCGCGAGATTGGCGTTCAGGTGCTCCCACATCTTGCCTGCGTTGGCACCATTGACGACGAGCAGCCACCGCTCGCGGAGCCGATAGAAGATCGTATCGTCGTGCGTACCGCCTTGCGGATTGCAAAAAATATTGTACCGGGCCTGCATCGGCTTCATCGTCTCGACCGCATTGATGCAGAGCGTGTCCGCCCACCTCGCGACGTTCTCGCCCTCCAGCACGAATTGCGCCATGTGCGAGAGATCGAAGAGGCCAGCACGATGACGAACGGCATCGTGCTCCTTGAGGATACTCGTATACTGCACCGGCATTTCGAACCCGGCAAACGGCACGAGACGCGCGCCACGTTTGCCGTGCTCGGCATGAAGCGCCGTGCGGCGCAGATCGGCGGGTGCGTTCATTACTTCTTCGGTGCCTCTTCCGGGTACGTGTTGAGAAAATTCAGCGTGGCGTGCGCGACCAGTTTGCCTCCGCTCTTCACCTGAACTTCGCCGTAACAGATCCGCCGCCCAGCACGCAGGACCGTCGCTTCCGCAACCAGATCGTGCGGCGGCAGAGCCGGCGCAAGGAAGTTACATTGCAACGAAGCGGTCACGGTGTCTTGCTCGCGCCCGTAAATCGAAGCCAGCGCCACGTAGAACACGGTATCGCACAAACTCACGATCGCGCCGCCATGCACGGCGCCCGCACCGTTGGCGACCTCCGGACGGAACGGCATCCGCATCACGGCTTTGCCGTGTTCGACTTTTTCCAATTTGAGATCGAGAAGCGCAACGAAGTGCGACTTCTCCTTTTCCCAGCGATGCGGGGCCGAAGCAAAATCCGTGCCTGTCGTCATGTAAACACCGAACCATCGGCGGCCAAGGCGCGCCGCAAGTAGAGGGGGAGCGAGAAGATTCGCTTGTGCGTTTGGCCGTCATAGAAAAAGTTCTCGCCGCGTAACTGCTTGCAATATGCGTCAACCGCCGCGGGATCGAGCGTGGCCAGGTCGATACGAT
>JASHZC010000087.1 GCA_030042755.1 Vulcanimicrobiota bacterium
GCGAGCGTCGAGGCCTACGATCGCACCGCACAGTTCACGCCGCAGAATGTGGAAACGGCAGATCAGCGCGCGGAACTGGTGTACGGGGTAAAGCTGCGTATCAAGGATCCGCACCAGCGACTGCTCGACGGAACGACGGTCACGGTCGAACTTCAATGACCGATCCGGCGATCGTCCTGCAAGGGCTCACGAAACGCTACGGCGATCGAACCGTCGTCGACAGCGTGAGCTTTTCGATCGAACGCGGAAGCATCTTCGGATTTCTCGGCCCGAACGGCAGCGGCAAGACGACGACGATCAAGATGCTCTGCGGATTGGTTCGGCCAACTGCCGGCGCCGCGCGCGTTGCCGGTTACGACGTCGAAAGGCAGTCGAACCTCGTGCGACGCTCGATTGGATACATGGCGCAAGGCTTCTCGTTATACGGCGACTTGACGGTGGACGAAAATCTCGAATTCTATGCGCTCGCGTATGGGCTCAAAGATCGAGAGGAGCGAAAACGCCGCGTCATTCAGATTGTCGGAATCGGCGAGTATCACAGCTATTTGTCGTCAAGCTTGTCGGGAGGCTGGCAGCGGCGGTTGGCGCTTGCGTGCGCGCTGCTGCACGATCCGCCCGTCGTCTTTCTCGACGAACCGACCGCCGGCATCGATCCGGTTGCGCGGCGCGATCTGTGGGATTTGCTCTTTCAGCTGGCCGCAACCGGCAAAACGTTCTTCGTCACGACGCACTACATGGACGAAGCCGAGCGATGTTCGTCGTTGGCGTACATCTTCCAAGGGCACGTTCTTGCCAGTGGCTCACCGGAAGAAATCTGCGCGTTGCCCGATGTAACGCCGACCGGCACGGTGCGCTACGCAATCGCGACCGACGACGTGATGGAAACGTTTCGGAAGCTCCACGAACTGCGCACCGTGCGCGACGCCACGATCTTTGGACGCGACATCCACGTTGTCGTCGATCGCAGCGTCCCCGCGGCGGATCTCGCGAGCGCCGCCGGCGTCGATGCGTCGCGCGTGTCGCCGATTCGGCCGTCGCTCGAAGACGCATTCGTTGCGCTTACGCGCAAAACGGAGGCGGCGTGAGCGGGCTCTTCGATTTTTCGGGCATGGGCGCCGTTATCTACAAGGAGCTGCGGCAGATCTTACGCAGCCCGGTGACGCTGGCGCTTGCCGTCGGCGTCCCGCTGGTGCAATTGCTCTTGCTCGGCTACGCGATAAACACGACGGTCGAACACGTTCCCGCCGCCGTGTATCGCGAGGATCGCGGACCGGCCGCACAGGCGTTCATCGATAGCCTGGCGGGTTCCCGAACGTTCGACGTCGTGAGGTACGTGCAAAGCCGCAGCGGACTCATCGACCAAATCGTTGCCGGGCACGTGCGCGCCGCGTTCGACATCCCACCGAATTTCACGGCGGATTTGCTAGCCGGGCGTCATCCCGCGGTCGGGGCGTTCATCGACGGGTCCGACTCGGCAATCGCGCAAGTTGCGTACGGTTCGGCCGTCGCACTCGGCGGCATTCCCTTGCGCGATCTGACGCAAGCGCCGGAGCAGCAGTACGAGGTACGGCCTACGGTGCTGTTCAACCCGGCGATGCGCAGCGCGAACTTCTTCGTTCCCGGTTTGATCGGGCTGGTGCTGCAAAACATCACGATCATGCTGACGGCACTCGCCATTGTCGGCGAACGGGAACGCGGAACGCTCGATCAGCTGCTCGTTACGCCGATTGGAACCGCAGGTTTGATGCTCGGAAAGTTGATTCCGTACGTTCTAGTCGCGGCGCTACAGTTTGTCGTCGTGCTGCTCGGGCTGCGCTATGTCTTCGCCGTTCCGATTGCGGGCAGCGTGCTGCTGCTCTCGATCCTTTCGCTGGCGTTTCTTCTCGTTTCGCTCGGACTGGGGCTCTTCATTTCGACGATCGCACAGACGCAGATTCAAGCCCAGCTGATGGCAATCTTCATCTTGCTGCCTTCCGTGCTGGTCTCCGGCGCGGTCTTCGAACGATCGCTGATGCCCGAAGCGATGCAGCTCTTCGGCTACGCGATCCCGCTCACGTATTACATCGAAATCTTGCGCGGCATCGTCATTCGGGGCGCGGGCGTGGCGCAGTTGTGGACGTCGATCGTGCCGATGCTGCTCTATGGTTTAGCGATCTTCATCGCTGCGAGCATTCGTTTCGCGCGCACGACGCGCTAACGCTCGCGCGGGTGACGCTCGACGAACGCGACAAATTGCTCCACGAAGTCCGAAACGAGCGATAGGATCGCGGAGTTCACGATGTTGCCGTCGTCGTCAAAAATCGAGCCGGCGCCGGCGATTTGGAGTCTGTCCTCAAACCAAGGAC
Source organism: Vulcanimicrobiota bacterium (assembly GCA_030042755.1). Next base: position 2,346 of record JASHZC010000087.1, read on the forward strand.
GCATCTCGAGCGTGCGCATGACCGGAAGCCACGCCGCCTGAGCGTTCCCGGTTCCCCACCGTCCCGGCGACGCTCCCATCATCGCAACGTTCAAGCCGCGGAAAACGCGGTCGGCGTCGTCGGCCGGACGCGAGAGCCAATCGATTGCATTCTTGAAAACGCCGGGGATCGAATTGTTGAACTCGGGCGTAACCAGCAGCAGCCCGTCGCTCTGTGCGATTGCATCCTTCAATCGCGCGACCGGCTGCGGAAAGGCGCTCTCTTCAACGTCGAAGTTGTACAGTGGAAACTCGGAGATGCTTTCGATCCGGAACGTCGACGTCTTTGGAACGTATCGGGCGGCCGCCCGTAGTAACGCGGCGTTATACGACTTCCGGCGCAGGCTTCCGGATAAGCCGATGATGGTTGCCATCAGTCATGAATTCCGTATAGGCTTCGAGCAACGATGTAGTGCCAGACGGCTTCGGGGACGAGGTAACGGATGCTCTGTCCCTGCGAGAGCAGGGTTCGCACCAGCGTTGCCGACTCGGTCAGCTCGGGCATATTGAGCGTCGCAATACGGGCGCGCAATTCTTTTGGAACCGCGTCGAGGACGCGCTGCAGCGCCTCTGGGCGCACGCCTACGCGTGGAGCGATGACGAAGCGGTCGAGCTGTTCGAGCACGTCGTTGAAGCGTTCCCAATGTGAGTTCGCCAGCGAATCGGCGCCGATAATGAACGTGAATCCGGCTTGCGGATATTTTTGCTTGAGCGACGGCAGCAGATCGGCGGTATACCCCGTCGCATCGTCCCGCAAATCGGTCTCGTCGAGCGCGAAGCCCGGATTACCGGCGATTGCGCCGAGAATCATCGCGCAGCGGTCGACGGCATCCGCTTCTGCGGCGTCGCGATAATGCTGTCGCTTCGTCGGAACGAAGAGCACGCGATCGAGGCCCTCGAGCAGCCGTGCGGATTCGGCCAAAAAGAGATGCGCGTTGTGTATCGGGTCGAACGTGCCGCCGAAGATACCCAGTTTCATGAATACGTGAACTCGTACGGTCCGATGCGCACGGTATCCCCTTCGACCGCTCCAAGCTCGCGTAATTTTTTCTCCACGCCCAACTTTGCCAATGCGCGTTCGAAACGAGCCAGCGCTTCGTCCGAATCGAAGTTGGTCACGGCGGCGAGGTGCTCGACGCGCTCGCCCGTTACGACAAACGTTCCGTCCGGCGCGCGCGTGATTGCGAAGGCTTCGCTCGGCGTCAACTCGATTCGCGCCGGCGGGGGCGTCACGATCTCCGGAAGGGGTGCGTCTTTGATCGTTTGCCAGACGGCATAAACCAAGTCTTGCACGCCTTCGCGCGTCGCCGAGCTGATGCCGCGCGTTTCGGGAAACCGTTCGCGCATTTCTCGCAGGCGCTCCTGAGCGTCGGGGAGATCGAGTTTGCTCACCACGAGCAACGTCGGCTTGTCGATCAACCGCGGGTTCCACGCATGCAGCTCGCGTTCGATCGTTTCCTTGTCGTGCAGCATCTCGTCGAGCGGTTTTGCTCCGTCGAGCAGATGTACGAGCGCGCGCGTGCGTTCGACGTGCCGCAGAAATTGATCGCCCAGTCCCGCGCCTTCGTGTGCGCCTTCGATCAAACCGGGCACGTCGACCATCACGAACGATTCGTCATCCGAGACACGCACGACGCCGAGCTGGGGCTCGATCGTGGTGAACGGATAATTGGCGATTTTGGGACGCGCGGCGGAAACGACCGAAAGCAGCGTCGATTTTCCGGCATTTGGGACGCCGATGACGCCGCAATCGGCGAGGAGTTTGAGTTCTAGTCGCAAGGCGCAGCGCTCGCCGGGTTCGCCGTTGTAGGCGATACGCGGCGCTTGCCGCGTGCTGGTGGCGAAATGCTGGTTGCCGAGGCCGCCTTTTCCACCGCGAGCAACCTGCACGCGTTCGCCTTCGTGCGAGAGGTCGCCAAGAAATGCTTCGGACTTTCCTTCGAACGCGCGATAGACGAGCGTGCCGACCGGCACCGCGATCGTCAGATCGACGCCGCTGCGCCCCGATTTATTGGATTGTCCGCCCGGTTTGCCGGATTCGGCTGCGAACTGACGTTTGAAACGAAACTCGACGAGCGTCGAAAGCTCGGACGTTGCCTGCAGGTAGACGCTGCCGCCGTGACCGCCGTCGCCGCCGGCCGGACCGCCTTTGGGAATGTACTTTTCACGACGCCAGGCAACGATGCCGTCGCCGCCGTTTCCGGCCGCAACGGTGATCGTCGCTTCGTCAATGAATTGCAGGAATCTCTAGGTTGCGTTACGCGGCGGCGGTGCGCACGTTGACGTGCTTGCGATTGCGGCGCGTCGAAAATTCCACGGTGCCTTCGACCAGCGCGAAAAGCGTGTGATCCTTACCGATCCCTACGTTCTCGCCCGGATAGAACTTGGTGCCGCGCTGACGCACGAGGATGTTGCCCGCAAGCACGCGCTCACCGCCGAAGCGCTTCACGCCCAGACGCTGGGCATTCGAATCGCGCCCGTTACGGGTAGAGCCGGCGCCCTTTTTGGACGCAAAAAGCTGCAGGTCGAACTGGAACATAGCCTGCGGAGTATAGCAAAGCGCCGGAACGATTGGCAAGGACTCGGGTTCCCCCAAAAGTCGGGCTTGGCAGGGGCCCAATCCTGGGTATGATCGTTCTTACCCCTTCCCGACCGAGGGCCCGATCGATGACCGTAGCCGCTATCTCCTCGTTGAGTCCGCTGCGCCAGCTGGACCTCTTCACTACGGCCTCGA
>JASHZC010000088.1 GCA_030042755.1 Vulcanimicrobiota bacterium
ACCGTTTGCGTCAAATCGTTGGTCCCGAATGAAAAGAACTCAGCAATCTGGGCAAGTTCGTCAGCAACGATGCATGCGCGGGGAAGTTCGACCATCGTGCCGATCTTGTACTCGAGAACGAAACCGTGTTCGCAGAGCACTTCGTCGGCAACGGTTTCGGCGGCATCGTACGTAACGCGCATCTCCTCGCGCGTACCGACGCCCGGAATCATTACCTCGGGACGCGCATCAATGCCACGCTTATGCAGTTCGCCGGCGGCTTCGAAGATAGCGCGCACCTGCATCGCGTAGATCTCCGGGTACACGATGCCAAGCCGGCAAACGCGCAAGCCCAACATAGGATTCTGTTCGTGAAGCTGCTGCACCCGACGCAGCATTGCCATCTTCTGCGTGTATTCGGCATCGTCGGCGCCGCGAGTCAAACGCAGCTCCGTCGTCTCAACGAGCAGCGTTTCAAGCGACGGTAAGAACTCGTGCAGCGGCGGATCGAGCAAACGGATCGTCACCGGCAAACCCGCCATCGCTTCGAGAATTCCCACGAAGTCGACTCGCTGAATGGGCAGCAGCTTGGCCAGCGCCTCCGAACGCGCTTCCGGCGTGTCGGCCATGATCATCTGCTGCACGATCGGCAAGCGGTCAGGTTGCATAAACATGTGCTCGGTGCGGCATAGGCCAATGCCCTGGGCGCCCAATTCGCGCGCCTTGCGCGCATCTTCGGGCGTATCGGCGTTGGCCCACACTTGCAAGCGGCGGTAGTCGTCGGCCCAGGAAAGAAACTGCGATAGCCAGGATGGCAGCGTGGTCGGCGCGTCGATCAGATCGAGTTTGCCGATTGCAACCACGCCTCTCGACCCATCGATCGTCAGCCAATCACCCTCGTGTAGCAGGCGGCCGCCGATACGAAGTGTTTTGTTGCGGCGGTCGATCTCGAGAGCCTCGCAGCCTGCGACGCACGGTTTTCCCATCCCGCGCGCGACAACTGCCGCGTGCGAGGTTGCACCACCCTTTGCAGTTAGCACGCCGCTTGCAGCGATCATGCCGTGTACGTCGTCGGGCGTCGTCTCCACGCGTACGAGAATCGTTTCCTTTCCCGCTTCCTTCCACGCAACAGCGTCGTCGGCGTTGAAGACGATTTGACCTCGCGCGGCTCCCGGCGAGGCATTGAGCCCCTTAGCGGCGACGTCGACTTTTGCGCTGGGATCGATCCGCGCGTGGAAAAGCTGATCGAGCGATTCCGCGCCGACGCGGCCGACGGCCGTCTTACGGTCGATCAGGCCGGCCGATACCATGTCGAGCGCAATGCGGACCGCGGCCTCCGCGCTTCGCTTACCCGCGCGCGTCTGCAGCATGTAAAGCTTCCCGCGCTCGACGGTAAACTCGATATCCTGCATGTCCTTGTAATGTTGCTCGAGCCGATGCGCGATGTCGCGAAATTGCGCGTAGATCTCTGGCTGGGTGCGCTCGAGATCGGAGATCTTCTGTGGCGTTCGGATGCCGGCCACGACGTCCTCGCCCTGGGCATTAGCAAGGTATTCGCCAAAAAGAACGTTCTCGCCGGTGTTCGGATCACGCGTGAACGCGACGCCGGTTCCCGAATCGTCGCCCATGTTACCAAAGACCATCTCGACGACGCTGACCGCCGTGCCCCACTCATCCGAGATTTTGTTGAACCGGCGATAATCGATGGCGCGTCGCGAGTTCCACGAATCGAACACGGCCTTGATCGCAAAATGCAGCTGCTCGGTAACGTCTTGTGGAAAATCGTGCCCTGACTTCTCACGAACGAGAGCCTTGAAGCGATCGACCAGCGTTCGCCACGATGCCGCGTCGACTTGCGGGTCGCTCGTGACGCCGATCTCGCGCTTGCGTGCCTCGATCAGCTCGTCGAACGGTTCCTTCTCGAGGCCAAGCACAACGTCTGCGAACATCATGATGAAGCGGCGGTACGCATCCCAGGCAAAACGATCGTTGCCGGTCAGCGCCGCCAATCCAAGTACCGTCGCATCGTTCAGTCCCAGGTTGAGGATAGTGTCCATCATGCCGGGCATCGAAACGCGAGCGCCGCTGCGAACCGAAACGAGCAACGGACGCTGGGGGTCGCCGAAGCGTTTGCCGGTACGTTGCTCGAGTTCGCGCATCGACCGCTCAACCTCTTGGTCGAGCCCGCTCGGGAAATTGCGGCCGGCGCGATAGAACTCGAGACACGCCTGCGTCGTGATGATGAACCCACGAGGAACCGGTAAACCGGCACGCGTCATCTCCGCAAGCCCCGCGCCTTTTCCGCCGAGGAGATCGGTCATCGAACCGTCACCCTCGTCGAAAAAGTAAACGTACTTCGTCGATATCGTTGTGGCCAACTCTGCTACCTCGCGTCTAGTTTGCTACCAAGAAAGCGCTCCAGTGCATCGGCCGCGACGCGCTCCTGACGCATGGAATCGCGCTCTCGTACGGTTACCGTACCATCGCCAAGCGTTTCGTAATCGATCGTAATGCAAAATGGCGTGCCGATCTCGTCCTGCCGCCTGTAGAGTTGCCCGATATTACCCTCATCGTATTGCGTACGATGCAGAGGGCGCAGAGCCGTCTCGATCGCGCGCGCGCGATCGACGAGTTCGGGTTTGTTGCGCGCCAGTGAAAATACCGCAACTTGAACGGGCGCAATGAACGGATGGAAGTGCAGTACCGTTCGTTCGGTCTCTTTTCCGTTCGGATCGACGCTCTTCTCACGCTCGTATGCATCGATCAGCATCGTCAGCGTCGTCCGGTCCATTCCCGCCGAACTTTCGATCAGAATTGGCGTGTAGTGTGCTTTGGTCGCCTCATCGTAAAAGCGCAAATCCTTGCCGGATAGCGCCATGTGCGCGTCGAGGTCGTAGGTCCCGCGGTGTGCGATCGATTCGAGTTCGCCCCAGCCCCACGGGAAAAGATATTCGACGTCGATACCGGCTTTCGCGTAATGGGGACGCTCGTTCGGCGCAAGCTCGTAGAATCGCAAGCGCGACGCGTCTACGCCGTATTGGGAGTACCACGCTTTGCGGCGCTCGACCCATTCCTCAAAAGCTTCCAGATCTTTGCCGTCGTCCGGCACGAAATACTCAAGTTCCGCTTGTTCGAACTCACGTACGCGAAACGTGAAATTCCCGGGCGTTATTTCATTGCGGAACGACTTCCCAATCTGCGCGATGCCGAACGGCGGTTTCTTCCGCGCCGTTTGATAGACGTTTTTAAAATTGACGAAGATGCCTTGAGCCGTTTCCGGACGCAAATATGCAACCGACGCCGTGTCCTCCATTGGACCGACTTGAGTCTTCATCATCAAATTGAAGTTGCGCGGTTCGGTGAAGCTGTCTTTGCTGCCGCAATCAGGACACTGATGAGGATCCTTCAGGTGATCGAAGCGAAACCGATGCTTGCAGACTTTGCAATCGACCAGCTTGTCGTGAAACGCGTCGACGTGGCCCGAAGCTTTCCACGTGAGCGGGTGCATGATGATCGAGGAATCAAACGCAACGACGTCGTCACGCAACTCGACGATCTCGCGCCACCAGGCGTCCTTCACGTTTCGCTTGAGGACGGCGCCAAGTGGACCGTAGTCCCAGAAGCCGTTGATCCCGCCGTAAATCTCGCTGGATTGGAAGA
>JASHZC010000089.1 GCA_030042755.1 Vulcanimicrobiota bacterium
GGCGATGCCTGAGATTCGCGAGCAAGCCGACGAACTCGCGGCGCATCTCGTTGCGAGGTTCGAACGCACCTGCGCGCGCTAGTAATCGGAACCGCGGTAGCCATGCTGTTTGTGTCGGCCGCAGGTGCAAGCAGCGATCGGGCTTTCTCCGTCGGCAATGCAACGCTTTTGCGCTTGAACGTTAGCGGTTCCGTTCACGCGATCGCGATTCGTGGATTGCACAGTCTGCAATTGCACGTCGTCGACTCTGGAGCATCGTCGCCTCCGATCGACATAACGACCTCACGTACCGGCCGGCGCATGAACGTGTCGATTACGGGACCGAGCCAATCCGTGCTGCCCTTTGCCGGTGGCAGCGGTTACGAACTCGAGATCTCGTATCCCGCCGACTTGCGGCTCGATCTACGCGAATTCGCGGGCCGCGTACATCTCGACGACGTTACGGCACCGGCGCAGGTATACGATGCAAACGGAGACATCGTCGTCGATCGAACGAGCGCGCCGCTCGCCGCGGAAGCCGACAGCGGCAACATCTCGGTGAGCGCGGCGCAATCGACGCTCGAGCTCACCTGCGGGAACGGCAACGTCGACGCGCAACTTTCGTCGGGGTGGAGCGGCAAGCTCGTACGTCTCGAGGCGTCAGACGGTAATTTGCATCTACGCGTTCCTCCCGGATTTCGCGCGCACTTCGATCTTTCTACGGGTTCCGGCACGGTTGCTAACAGCGTACGCGGTCATTCCGGAGGCGCACTGGTCTTCGCTTTGGCGGAGCGCGGGAACGTTTCGATAGACAGCTTGTAAAGGGACGCGGATTCCTGATAAAGTAGGCATCCTCTCGTATAGGAGGACCTCGCATGCGACTTCGCATCGCTCTCGCAGCACTGACCATCTTCGCATTCGCGACGGCGGTAGCGGCAAACGCTGCTCTCGCGCCCGGCACGCTCCTCAACGGCACGATCGACAACAATTATTCGAGCAATCACGCATACGTTGGTCAGGCGGTCAGCCTTTCGAACGTTACCAACGACGACGGCAGCGGAACCATCACCGGGGGACGGCTGTACGGTACCGTGGTCGAGGTGCAGGCAGCCGGACAGGGCCGTCCCGGGAAGATCCGTTTTCATTTCAGCAAGTTGGTTACGCGAAGCGGTGCGGTCTACGCGATCGATAGCCATGTAACCGCGATGAAGGAAAGCACGAAAAATAACGCGGCGAAAGAAGCCGGCGGTGCGCTCGCGGGCATGCTGGTCGGCAACGCGATCGGCCAGTCACTCTTTCATCTTGGCGGTTTCGGCTTTGTGGGCGCGGCCGGCGGGTTCTTATTGGCCAAGAACAATCGGCAAAACGTCAACGTGCCGGCAGGAACGATCGTTCAAGTTCAGGTGACGTCGGTCACGCGTCGCCAAGCACACTGACGAGCCTTCGTGCCGATCGTTCCAGCCACGCCGGAACATCTCGACCGCGCCGCCGCGCTTCTGCGTAACGGCGCGGTCGTCGCGTTTCCGACCGAAACGGTCTATGGACTCGGAGCGAACGCGTTCGATCCGCGCGCCGTCGCGCGCATTTTTGAAATAAAAGCGCGGCCCTCATTCGATCCGCTGATCGTCCACGTTGACGGCGACGAGATGCTTGCCCGCGTCGTGCGTCGCGTTCCGGCGGTCGCGCGCCGGTTGATCGAGCGCTTTTGGCCGGGGCCGCTCACGCTCGTGCTCGAGAAAGATTCACGCGTACCGGAAATCGTCACCGCCGGTCTTCCAACCGTCGCGGTGCGTCTGCCCGCGCATCCGGTGGCACGCGCCCTCATCGAACGCGCCGGCACGCCGCTCGCGGCGCCGAGCGCGAATCCGTTTGGGTACCTGAGCCCGACACGTGCGGAACACGTCGAGCGCGCGTTTGGAGATCGCGTCGATCTCATCGTCGACGGCGGTCCGACGCAGCATGGCGTCGAGTCGACGATCCTGATGATCGAACCGCGGCTGACGGTGTTGCGGCACGGCGCAATTCCCGTTGAAGAAATCGAAGCGATTGCGGGGCCGCTCGCGCTCGAGCTTCCTGACGACGTTCGTCCGTTAGCTCCCGGACGGCTGCCGTCGCATTACGCACCCGTCACGCCGATTCGCATCGTCGATCCGTCGGCCGTCCCAGTCGAGAATCGCGGCGATGCGGCGCTCCTCGCGTTCGCGCAAGCGGTCGACGGCTATCGCATCACGCGCATTCTGAGTCCTAGCGGCGACTTGCGCGAAGCAGCTGCGCATCTCTTCGAGTATCTTCACGAACTCGACCGCAGCGGCGCGGTGCGTATCGACGCGCAGCCCGTTCCCGAAGAGGGAATCGGAATCGCAATTATGGACCGGTTGCGGCGCGCGAGTCACCGCTGATTGCGGCGCCTCTTCCGAGTCTCAGCGAATTCCCGACCACGAATAGACTCGATAGCCCCATTGCAGCTGCCGCGAAGACCGGTTGCACGATGCCAAACGCCGCGAGCGGAATCAGAACGACGTTATATGCAAACGCCCAGAACAGGTTCTGCGCGATCGTGCGCATCGTCGCGCGCGCGATCGCGATCGCGACGGCGACTCCGCGCGGATCGTTCGAAAGAATCGCCGCACCGGCGGTTTGCAGTGCAACCGCTGTTCCTGCGCCCATTGCGAAGCCCGCATCGGCACGTGCGAGTGCGGGCGCATCGTTGATGCCGTCGCCGACGAATGCGATGCGCTCTCCCTTGTCTTGCAGCTGCTCGACGAGATCCGCCTTTTGCTCGGGCGAACTCTTCGCGTAGTAGCGCGCGATGCCGGCCGCGCGCGCTGCCTCGCGAACGGGACCGGCGGCGTCGCCGCTCACCAGCGCCGCATCGACGCCGAGTTTTTGCAACTGCGCAACGGCAGCGACAGCCTCGTCGCGAATGGTATCACTCACGTCGATGCGTCCGACCAGAGAGTCACCGCGGGCAACGAATACATGCGTACGTTCGTCGTCGTCGTCCGAGCACGCGATGCCGTTCGCCGCCAAAAACGCAGCGCTGCCCGCAAGCACCGGGGCGTTCGCAACGACGCCGGAGATACCGCTTCCGCGAAAGGCCTGCACGTCGGTGGCCGCTTCGAACGGCAGACCCTTCTGCCGTGCCGCCGCGACGATCGCGCGCGCAAGCGGATGCGTCGACGCCGACTCGAGCGACGCACCGAGTGCGAGCGCTTCGTCGGAACTCGCCGCAGCGACGGACGGTGCGCCGCGCGTCAGCGTTCCGGTCTTGTCGAAGAGCACCGTCGTCACGTTTGCGGTCCGCTCGAGCACGTTCGAATCTTTGAAGAGCACGCCGCGTCGTGAGGCAGCACCGATTCCGGCGATCACGGCCGTTGGGGTCGCGAGGCCGAGCGCGCACGGGCACGCGACGACCAGCACGGCGACCGCCGCGATTAGCGCATTGACCCAGTGATGCGTTACGACCAACCAGCCGAGAAACGTTAGAAGTGCGATTGCAACGATCGAGGGGACGAAGATGCCGGAGACGCGATCGGCCAAACGCTGAACGGCGGGCGTGGATCCTTGTGCGCGTCGTACGATCTCGACGATGCGCGCGAGTTCGGTTCCCGCGCCCACCGCGGTCGCGCGAATCGAGAGCACACCGTCTCCGTTGAGCACGCCCTGCTCGACGCGCGAACCTCTCTCGACGTCGACCGGCATCGATTCGCCGGTGAGCATCGCGCGATCGACGGTGCTCGTGCCTTCGAGCACGACGCCGTCGCCCGGAATGCGTTCGCCGGGCGCAACGCTGAGCACGTCGTCGACGTGGACCAAGTCGACCGGAACCTCTTCGGTCGTCCCGTCTGGTCGGCTGCGATGCGCAACCGAAGGGCGCAGTTGCAGCAGCTCTCGCATCGCTTTCGAGCTCCGCACCCGAGCGCGAGCTTCGAGATATTTGCCGGCGTAGATCAACGTGACGATCGCGCTCGCCGTATCGAAGTACGTTGGACCGCCGGTTATCGCCCCATAGACGCCCAGCCCAAACGCAGCCGTCGATCCGAGGGAGATGAGTGTGTCCATTGATGCCGTGCGCGCGGCCAGCGCCGTCAATGCGCTGCGATGAAATTCGAATCCAACGACGGCCCATACGGGAAGAGCGAGCGCGCCGAGCACCCACGCCTTGCCGGGGAACTCGGGAGCGAACATTGCGATTGCGACGGTGGGCACGCAAAGGGTAACGGCGAGGACCAAAAGGCGTTGCTTGGACCGCAGGTCGGCCTCTTGTTCTTCGGCCCGCACGTCCTCGTCGAATTCCGTCGAAGCCTCGTATCCGGCTCGCTCCACCGCATCGATCAATGCACGTGGGTCGGTTTGCGTTCCGTGTAAGACGGTCGCGCGTTCGGTGGCCAGATTTACGGCAGCATCATCCACGCCGGGAACGCTTTTTAAAGCGCGCGCGATGTTAGCCGCGCATGAGGCGCACGACATGCCGCGGATCTCGAGGTCGGTCTGGGTCATCTCATCCTTTCTAACACCGCCGGGTTGCGTGAAAGGATACTTCGCAGTACGAAGGACACGCTAATTCTGTTAGACAAGGCTACCTTGATGCACGGCTGATTTGTCTGGCAAAGTTAAAATACATTCAAAAGTTGGAAAGAGCGGAAGCAACTCTTGCTGTTCTCAGATAAGATCGACCGAGTACTTTGTAGACTTTGGAGATGAACGTGTTCGGAAACGCTGTGCGCGCCGCCCTATGTGTGCTCGCCCTGGTTCTTACCGCGGAAACGCCGGCCTCGTCGCCGACGGGAGCCGCACAAGACGTCACCGAGAGCTATCGGCTCTTGGAAACGTCGTTTTATCGTCCGGTGGACGGGCAGCTGCTCGTCGATAAGGCAAGAGCCGCGCTCGCCGATGAGGCGCGCAGGCATGGCTTGCGGATCGACGTGCCGCCGGTGCGTGCTACCGACGATGTCAACGCCACGGCCGACGCACTCAACGCGGCGATCGCGTCCGTTGCTCAGAGCGCGCATGGAAACGAGACCGATTACGCGTACGCGGCGATCAATGCGATGGCTCGCGCCGTCGACGATCGCTACACGCAGTTCTTTTCGCCCGACGAGTACAAGCAGTTCAAAGACGCGCTCGATCCAGAGAAGATTTCCGGAATCGGCGTATTGGTCGGCGTGGATCAGACGACCAACTTGATCGACTTGATGTTCGTCGTTCCCGGTACCCCGGCGGATCGCACCGGCTTGCAGGCAGGCGACACGATCGCCGCCATCGACGGGCAATCCACCAAGGGATTCACGCAGGATCAAGCCAGCAAGATGCTGCGCGGCAAAGCCGGTACGTCCGTTCGTCTGAACGTCATTCGCGGAACCGAACAGCCCTTTGACGTGTCGATCGAGCGCAGCGAGCTCCAGCCGCCGACCGTGGTTTCGAAGATGCTGCCCGGCTCGATCGGCTACGTGTACGTACTCGCGTTCGGCCAACAAACACCGCAAGAATTCGACACGGCGATCACGCGTTTGAAAAATGCCGGCGTCAAGGGCATCGTGCTCGATCTGCGCAATGACGGCGGCGGTTACGTTGAATCCGCGTTGCAGATCAGCGAACGCTTCATCGCCGACAAACCGCTGCTCACCGTCGAAGAGCGCGGCGCGCCCGACACGACCGTACGCGCGGAAGACGACAACGTATGGGTCGACGTCCCGGTAACCGTGCTCGTCAATCAATACACGGCGTCGGCGTCGGAAATCACGGC
>JASHZC010000090.1 GCA_030042755.1 Vulcanimicrobiota bacterium
TGCGTCCCAACCGGCCCTCTGCAACGAGTTCGCGCTGCATCGCCAGCGGCGCGAGCCGCTCGGCTTCTAGACGCGCGTACACCGATTCGGACGTCGCAAGGTTGACGTCGAGGCCGATCAAGTCCATCAACTCGAACGGTCCCATGCGAAAGCCGGCAGAACGCGCCAACGCGTCGAGTTCCTCGATCGACGCAACGCCACGATCGAACGCGCGCATGGCTTGCAGGTAAAACGGACGCGCGATGCGGTTGACGATAAATCCGGGCGTGTCGGCACAAAGTGCGCCGGTTTTTCCGATGCGTTCCACGAAAGCGCGGGCGCGTTCGATCGCTCGATCCGAGGTTTCCTCGGTATGGACGATCTCGACGAGCTTCATTGCTGCCGGCGGATTGAAAAAATGCAGCCCCAACGCGCGCTCCGGCCGCTGGATGCCGGCCGCCATTTCGGTCACGCTGAGCGACGAGGTGTTTGACGCGATCAACGCATCGGCGTCGAGCGCGGCTTCTAACGCCGCGAAAATGCCGCGTTTGAGATCGAGGCGCTCCGGAACGGCTTCGATGGCGATTGCCGCATCCGCGCGCATCGGGATCGCATCGCGAAGTGTTACACGCGACACGGCGTCCGCATCGTTGACGCGCTGCGCATCCTTTCGAATGCGTTCGATTGCGCGCTCGCGCGCAGCCGCATCGGAGTCGATCAATTCCACGTCGTATCCGGCGCGGGCCGCGACATAGGCGATGCCTGCGCCCATCGTCCCCGCTCCAACGACCAAAAGCACGTCTCGCATCGCGCCCGGACTTCGCGGGCGGGGTACCAAAGGCTTCGTGCGTAACAGAGATTCGATGAAGAAGCCGCACTGGCGCGTACGCTCCTCCACCTATCTCATTGAATCGGCACATTTACGAATCCGCAGCGACGAGGTCGAATTGCCGAACGGCACCGTCATTTCCGATTATTTCGTTCGTGAATCTGACGGATACGTCATGATCTTTGCTTTGACGCCGCAGCGCGAGGTCGTCGTCGTGCATCAATATCGCTACGGCGTCGACGAGGTCATCCTGGAATTTCCAGCCGGAAGCATCGATCGTAATGAGGACCCGCTCGCATGCGCACGGCGGGAGCTGGCCGAGGAGACCGGATATACCGCGTCTCGTTGGGAGCAGATCCTGAACGTCCCGGCCGAACCCGTGCGTTCAAACGGGAGGATGCGCGCCTATCTCGCTTACGACGCCGTAAAAACGCAGGAGCAAAACCTCGACCTAACCGAGGCAATCGAACCATACACGGTCCCGCTCGATCGCATCCGGCCGATGCTGCGCGAGGGCGCGTTTGGCGCGGTCTCGTGCGTCGCCGTCGCCTACGCGGCACTAGACCGGCTGGAGACCGCTCCCTGAAACCTCCTCCGGATAGCGCCGGTACTTCAGGGTGAGATGCTCAGAACGTTCATTCGCCTCACCCTGGTGGTCGCGCTCGCGATCGTCGCCGTGATTCTTGCCGTGGTCGTCCTCAAGATCGTTCTGGTCGCGGCGGTCATTGCGGCCCTGGTCGTCGGCGGTCTCTTCCTCTATAACATGTTCCGCCGGCGCTCCGGCGTCCCGATCATCCACCAATAAAGTCGACCAAGCAGGCGGTAAGTGGGTCCGGTGCTTCCAGCATCGGAACGTGGCCGCTGTGCGCGATGACGGCGACCCGCCCGGCCGGGAAGGCGCTCGCCATCCGGGCCGCCTCCTCCGGACCGCCGAGCCGGTCCTCATCCGCGCCGACGACCAAAACCGGCACGTCAATGTCTGCGGCAATATCCTCTGCGCCGTCACGAAGGGCCATTCCCCGCAACATCGCCGCTAGACCGCGCGGATCGTTTTTTTCTGCGATTTTCTCGAATTTTTCTATGATTTCCGGACGTTTGTGGCGCGTTGTCGCGCCCAACGTTGCGTCGCGCATCTCGCGAATGATGCGCGCGTTTGAAGCGGTGCGCTCGGCGTCGTCAGCGAGTTCGCGACGATGCGCAGCGCGTTCGGGAGTGTCGGCAGAAATGCGCGAGCAGACCAACGCGAGACCTTCGAGGCGCTCGACGTACATGCGCGCAAACGCGAGCGCGACGTAACCGCCGAGTGAATGTCCGGCGATTGTCGCGCGCTCCACACCAAGCGCGTCGAGCACCGCTGCGACATCACCGGCGAGTGATTCCATCAGGTACGGACCATCCGTAACGCTCGATTTTCCCATGCCGCGCAGGTCGATCGCGACCACGCGCATGCGCTCTGCGAGCGCCGGAATCTGCGCGGTCCAGATCTCTTGCGAGAGCGGAAATCCGTGGATCAGCACGATCGTGTCGGCACCATCTCCCGCAACGTTTACAGCGATGCGCGCGTCGCCATTAATCACATTCACGTCGCTCGTAACTCCGTCGATTCATCAAAACTTGCATTGCGGCCGATAATACTGTATAAGGTAGGCAACTACCCTGGCTATGAATGTGTAGCCGGAGAAAGGATGACTCCACGCACATGGCAGTCAAGAAACGTGCGAAGAAAGCGGCGCCGAAGCGCGCTGC
>JASHZC010000008.1 GCA_030042755.1 Vulcanimicrobiota bacterium
CAGTTGAGTCTGCGGAAAAACATCTCTGCGCGCTACGCCCCCGTCCGTGCAAAGATCCCGACGTCGTCGGTCTTGACGCCGTAGAGCTCGGGAGCGGTAAGGAGATTGTTGTCGACGAGCACGTCGACGAAGAATCGCGTGACGAACACGGCGGTGATGAGCGAAACGACGGTGCCCCAGAACAGCGTGAATGCAAAACCCTTCACCGTACCGGTTCCGAGCATGAAGAGCACGCCGGCGCCGACGATCGTGGTGAAGTGACTGTCGAAGACAGCCGTAAACGCGCGTGCAAAGCCGACGCGTACCGACGCTCGCATCGTCTTGCCGTTCCACAGTTCTTCTTTGATGCGCTCGAAGATCAGCACGTTTGCGTCGACCGCCATACCGATGGAGAGCACGAAGCCTGCAATACCGGGAAGGGTCAGCGTTGCATGCGAGACGGAGAGAATCCCGAGCATCACGAGCACGTAGATCACGAGCGCCACATCCGCCAGGAAACCGGGCAAACGATAGACCGCGATCATAAACAGTAACACGAGCCCGAGACCAAGCATCGACGCCTTGAGCGACTGGATCAAATCGATTTGACCGAGCGTTGGACCGATGCTCTCTTTCTCGATGATCGAAATCGATGCGGGGAGAGCGCCGGCGTTCAATTCGTTCGCAAGCGTAATCGTCTGCTCTTGCGTGAACTGCCCGGTGATTTGGCCTTGATCGTAGATCGCGCCTTCGATCGTTGCCGCCGAAACGTAGCGCTGGTCGAGGAAGATCGCGAGCAACTTGCCGAGATTGGCAGTCGTCATCTTTCCGAACTTCGCCGGATCTTTGGTCTGGAAGGTGATGTCCGGATTTCCCGACTGGTCGTAGCTGGCTGCGGCCGATTTCAATTCTTTGCCGGTGTAGACGACCGGACCGCTTGCATCGTAGGCGCCTCGTGTGACGAACGCTTCGGCTTCCGCGCGCTGTTTCGCAGAAACGCCTGGCGCGTTCGGACTATTGACGATCTGCAGCGCGGCCTCAGCCTTCGAGTACACTTCCGGCGGCATGATCTTGTAGGTGAGCACCGCGACCTGTTTGAGCAGTTGCTCGGCTTGATCCGGGTTCTTCAAATTGGGAATCTCGACCAGAATGCGATCCGTTCCGACGCTGCTGATCTGCGGTTCCGTGACGCCGAGCGAGTTGATGCGCTGGTCGATAACCTGTTTGGTCTGCGCCTGAATCTCAGGCGTGATCGTTTTCACATCGGCTGTCGGCGAAAGCTGAAGCAAAAGGCTGGAGCCGCCCTGCAAATCGAGGCCGAGACGAATCTTCTGATTTATTGGAAGTATCGCCCACACGGAGTAGGCGACAACGGCGATGATGACCAGCGCCTTGACGAACGGTTTGACAGTATTCCAGCTCATGTGGCTTTCGGCTGAGGCAAAGAAAGGGCCCAGGCGTAGGCCGGGGCCGGCAGGTCTTTAACCTTGAGACTGTATCAGCCTCCCGGCGCCGCCGTCAAACTGGCGGCTACGAAACGTAAGCGATGCCGGCGGGCTCAAGCGGGAGTTCGGTTGGAAGCTCCGCGTAGCTAAGGACATCGATGCGGGTGCCGGAGCGCAGCAAGAGGTCGGCCAGAACGGGCCGCAGCGCGGCGCTGCAGAGAACGGCCGCTCGCTCGCGCGCTACCCGCTGGACGTACGCGGCAACTTGGTCGCGCAGAAAGACCGCTCGCGAGGGATCCGGAACGGCTTGCCCGCCAAGCCCGGTCCATTCGCGCGCAAGCTCGCGATCGCACTCCGCGTCGAGCATCAGCGGCTCCAACCGTTCGATCCCGCGTTTCCGCAAGAGGTCGGGCACGATGACGCGACGCGCCGCTTCTGCTATGTCGCGCGAATCGCGCGAGGGCGCATCGAGCATAGCTTGCAACACCTGCACCGGGTCGCGCGGCCAGGCTTGCTCGCGGA
This sequence comes from Vulcanimicrobiota bacterium, assembly GCA_030042755.1. Next base: position 1,947 of record JASHZC010000008.1, read on the forward strand.
GGAGATACCCGAACGCCTTGTGCAGGGTTCCCAAAGGAAACGCGTCGGTGCCGAGCTCGCGCACCAATGCCGGCATTGTGGCGCGCAAATGTTCGAGCAGCGTTTGCAATTCCTGACGCCCGAGCAATTCGCTCGCGTGACGGCGCACCGTCTCGGCAACGTGCGAGCCGATTATCGAAATCGGATCGAAAACGAGCGCGCCGGCAGAGGCAGCCCGCTCGCGATCGGCCGGGTCGATCCACGCTGCAGGCAATCCGTAGACGGGCTCGGTCTCGAGAGCAAAGCCAAGGTGTGTAAGGATGTGCGCGTCGGCAACCGCCATCACGCGCGCAAGATCGAGCTTGCCCTGCGCGACGATGCGATCGCGCACGCGAATAGCATATGTCTGCGGTTCGCGCGCAAGGTCATCGCGCAACCGCACGCCGGGCAGCACCAGACCAATCTCTCCCGCAAGTGCACGTCGCACTTCTCCGATTCGATCGAGCAACGTATCGCACAGCGGCGGCGCGAGCAGGTGTGCGAGATCCGCTCCGATGTCGATCGCCATGGCATCGACGCCGACGAGTCCGAGCGCAAG
>JASHZC010000091.1 GCA_030042755.1 Vulcanimicrobiota bacterium
CCCTGATCTTCCGCGGATTTTCCGGGTATCAGCACCCGGCCGAGCGAGAAGTCGAGCGTTGTATGTGCGGGGAGCGTCCCGCTCAGGTCGATGTTGGCGTCTTGGAATTGTACCGGGAAGCCGCTGCCGTAATCGGCTTGCAGCGTGCTGTACCAGAGCTTCTGCCAGCCGAACCGATGTGTGTAGGCTGCCGTCGCATCCACCGTTTGGCTGTGGTCTTCAAGCGAAAGCTGCGCGACGCACGGCACGCCCGGCAGATTGGTGTTGGGCGGGAAGAGGAACTCTGAGCCCGAGATGCAGGCGGCGTACGAGCCGGAGACCGTACCGGTCAAGAACCACTCATCGCCGTCGAGCTCTTGGTTCAGAAGGCGAATCTCCAGGCCGTGGTCGATCCCGATGGAGTTGTTGTAGACGGCGAAGATCGGCGTGTTGAAGAGCTGCGTGGTGTCGAGGATGTTGACCGAGCTCTTCTGGAAGATGTTCATCGAGCCCGTGAAGTGCGGGTTGAACGTATGCACCCAGCCGATCTCGTAGTACGAATCGCTCTCCGGCTTGAGGTCGTAGACCGGATGCTCGCTCGAGCAGGCCTGCTGCGCCTGTAGCAGCACGCAGGCTTGACGTACGTCTTCGAGCAGCGGTGCTGAGTAAAAGCGGCCGTAGTACGCGTGCGCGACGTTTTTGCCGCCGTCCCAAACGCTCACGCCGATACGGGGGCTGATCTGGTTCCCGCTAACGTAGCCGGTGGAGGCATCGTAACGCACGCCGTAGCTCCACAGGACGTAGGGCCCCATCTGCCACCGGTCCTCGGCGTAAATGCCGACCTGCGATCCGTCCTGTCCCTGCGGCGTCGTGTACGCGGGGTAGTAGGGTGTGGCAACTTGTCCGCTCGGCTTGCAGCCGACGTAGTAGCACGCGAACTCTTGGTACGCGGTGGCGAATTCACGGTTGACGTCAAACCCGATTTTGAACGCGTGGTTTTTCGTGGCGCGAAAGTCCGACGCGCGCAAGCCGATGTAGCTGGCGTAGGTCCCTTGATTCAAGCCTACCAGATGCACGGTCGAGGCGCAGTTCGGCGGGCAGACCGGAAAGTTGGGTTCGGTGCCGAGCACGTCCAGTGGAAGATCTCCGTTGTAGTCGACGCGTGTGGAGCGCCACCACGGGATCACCTGGAAGATGCCGTTGCCGTCTTGCGAGACCTGTGTGAAGTTGAGATTCGAAAACCGTTCGTACTCGAGCTGCGTGTCATTGGTGCCGGGCACGGCTACAACCGGATCGAGCGTATTGCCGAATTGCGTATTGATCGGAATCTCGAACTGCGAGAATTGATTGGAATAATCAAAAGCCAACGAGCTGCGCGGTGAGAGCGCCGTAACGAAGCGAAAGAATTGGCTGTTTGTTGAGCTCGCATCGTTGATCGGCTGGTAGGTCGGCGCGTCGAGGCCGCGGTCGGTCTGTTCGACGTTGGCGCTGAGAAAGAATTCGCTCGGCCCGTAGCGCGACTCGACGTCGAGACTTCCGATTCCTTGCTGTTGATTGCCCAGGCCGCCGGTGATCTCGCCGTAGGTTCCCTCGGGAATGTCGCTCGGCCGGTTGCTGATGATGTTGACGACGCCGCCTATGCGATCGCCGCCATACTCCGCTGGGATCGCGCCCGTTAGCACTTCGATCGAGTCGATCACCTTTGGGTCGATGATCTCGGCGAAGTTGGAAGTCGTCGCCAGCGGGAGTGGAGCGCCGTCGATGTTGTAGGTGACCCCGTGGAATCCGTTGATCACCGGCTCGTTATATGAAAACTGTACGACGCCGGGAAGCGTCTCGAGCAGCCGGTCGAGGCTGTTATTCACCGGCGACGTCTGAATCGAGGTCTTATTTATTTGATTGACCGACGGAGGGTTCTGCTGGAGGCCCGCGTGCGCGGTCACGGTGGTCTGGGCGATCTGCTTGAGGTGTGTCGAGAGCGGGATGTCGACCGTGATGACGCGGCCGCTGGCGACGTTGACGAGCACTTGAATCTCGTGAGCGCCTTTCGCCTGCGCTATCAAGCGGTACGAGCCGAAGGGCACGAGCGGAAACGAGTACTCGCCCTTGGCGTTGGTGGTGGCCGCAAAGCGAGAGCCTTGGCCCTGGACGATGACCGTTGCGCCGGCAGCCGGTTTGCCGTCGACGGTCACGGTGCCGCGCAGAATGCCGGTCGTCGCCGACAAGGCGGGCATGGTCATGCTAAGTGTTAAAAGCACAGCGACAAGCGCCGTGAGCAGACGTGGCATTGATTCTCCTTCGGAAAGTACGTGTGTAGGAGACGCGCCTATGCGCGAACGACGACGACCGAAGGAGGAGGACGAGCAAAGCGCCGCCGCAAGAGCGGCGAGCGGCGCGCGATCGGGAGTGAGGGGGCGCGCCGTAACCAGCACGGCGTACGCGCGGCCCATGGCGAGCGCAAGGCGGCGAAGACGGCCCCGGCCATCGCCCGGACGATCGCCTTTGCCAACCGCAGCACGATCCAAGCCGCTGCCGTCAGGGCGAGGATCGCGGCACCGAGCGGCGTGCCGGCGTGGTG
>JASHZC010000092.1 GCA_030042755.1 Vulcanimicrobiota bacterium
CCGGTCAGCTCTTCGCTCTCTTTTCCGCTAGGAAGCTTATACTCCCAGACGACATTAAGCCCCGAGTCGCTGACGTAGATCAGCTCGCGCTCGCGCGCGTCGGGCGATTCGGATGCGACCCGCACGGCGCGCATGCCGGCGCTGAGATTTGCTTGTGCGGGCGCAAAGGCGGGTTGAGCAGTGCCGCAGCCGGCAAGGATGGCAGCCGCAAGAAGACCCATGGCAGGGCGATTCGCGCTCCAACGCTTCATAGGGCGTTCCTCCATCGCTCGCGTTCGGAAGAGTTCAACCGGCGCGGCTCGCCTGCCTCGTGCCCGTATACAAAAAGAAGCGGGCTCGCCGTGGCGAGCCCGCTGAACCGGAGCGTAAGCGCGATGCTTACTTTGCCTTCTGGGCCACCGTAGCGCCGATCGGCTCGGATAAGCCGCTGACTTCCTTGACCGGCGAACCGCCGGCCGGATAGGCATATTCGAACCAGGCTGCGCTTCCGGCGCCGCCACAGTAGACCTTTTTACCCTTTTCGATCCAGCATTGGACGGGGTCGGAAATGTCGTCGAGTGACACGCTTCCTTCCTCGGTTCCGCTGGTTCCCGAGACCGTGTACTGGTCGAGCGTGTTTTCGTCCTGATCCCCGACGTCGACATACTTGCCATCCCACTGAACTGTACCGGGGAACTCGGGGGTCACGTTGAGCGTTATGTCCTCCAGCGTGCTGCTGCCGGCAGGCAGTTCGCAGAATCCGAACCCATAGTCCGAGTTCTCGCCGTCGACGAACAGGTCGCCCTTGTCGTCGTAGCCGGTGAAGTAGTACCTGTAGAGGTTCGAGCACGTGTAGGTGGTCGGCGTGCCGCTGCCGTTCTTATAGACCGCGAGGCTCCCTTCACCGTCTTCGGTGCTGATAATGTTGGTTACGGCGAGATCCTTGGTTTTCTTGTCGTACGAGCAGCCCACCGGGTATTCGCCGGGATCGCTGACGGTCGCGATCGGCGTCGTGCCGCCGGCCGTATATTCGTCGATAGCCGACTCCTCGGTGTTCGAGACCCACCAATCGGCACCGCTGGCGCACTCACCTTGCGGCTCCTCGAAGCCGGTGAGCTCTCCCGTCTCTTTGCCGCTAGGGAGACCATACTCCCAGACGACGTTGTAGCCCGAGTCGGAGATGTAGAGGTAGCTTTTCTTCTTCTTGCGATCCGGCGAAACCCACATGTGTTGAGGGGCGCCGTGCTCGACCCGCAGGATGCCGTCGCGGGCCGTGCTTGTCATTGCGCGAATGGAATCTGGGCTCACCTGCGAAGGATTGGCTCCCATCGCATTCGACCCCGACTGCGCTCCGCTACAGCCGGCCAGAATCCCGGCGGCTGCTAGAATGCCCAAGATATACTTGGACGTTTGAGAGATTTTCATCAGAGAGATTTGCTCCATTTCCTTTCATGAAAGGTATGGTCTTGTTCGGGTTCGTCCAATGAGCCCGACGAGAGGACCACGATTTCGCTCAGTTATCCTCCAAGTGCAGGCGGAACAGCCCTCCTCCAACACGGCAAGGCACCTTATAACTGAACTGACGGCAATTTTGCCTATAGGCAGCTTGCACCTGCCAACGCAGGCTAGCTCCCTCTCCGGGCGGTCGCCCGTCGGGTGGGCAATCTATTCCGGCGAGCGCGGGCTGTAGGCCGTGCCTTCGACGTCGAGCGAGGGCTCCAGGCCCGTGGTCACGCTGTAGAGATACGTGATGCCGGCCGGCGTGTAGCCGTAGACGTCGATCCCGCCTTCGACGTACGAGGCCACCGCCAACTGATTCGACTGCCTGTTCAGGTGGCCGAAGACGCCGATGTTGTCGAGGGGAAACGGACCGCCGACCAGCGTGCAGGCCGGATTGCAGCCCGAATAGACGTAGACGTTGCCGTCGCTCGCGCTGATGCTTACCAAATTGCCGGCGCTGTCGATGTCCAAGCCGCCCAGATCCGCGTTTTCGAAACCGCTCGCGACCTCGCCGGCACCACTGCAGCTCGCAAAATAGATGAGGCTCGTGCCTCCGCTCGCTCCCGTCGCGTCGGCCCAGCAGTCACCGGCCGTATCCAGCGCAACGCCGCCGACTTGATACATGCTGGGATTGGTGAGGTTGACCGAACACGACCCCTTCTTCTTCGAAACCTGACAGATGGAAAGGCTTCCGGCGCCCCCGCGGTTATCGAAGACGTTCGCCACGACGAACTTTTCGGTCAGCGCGTTCGGGCCCGATGCATCCGAAGGCTGCCCGTACGGATCGTTGACCGTCGCGGCCAGCGTTCCACACCTCTTCGGTCCTTTGTAAACCAGAATCGTGTGGTTCCCGCCATTGGGCACGATCACGTTTCGCGCGCCGTCGACCGCCACGTCGTTGACGCTCGACACGCCGGCGATCGTGCACGTATCCGGGCTGTTCTCTTCATCATTGTACGGATACCCGAACACCTGATTGCTCGAGAACTCGCTTGCGTAGAGACCCTTGCGTTGGAGCGCCGTCGCTTCGCGCCGGACGATGCGCAGTCTGCGCAGCGCGCCGCGCCGGCCCGTTGCCAGGCTCGCCGGACTCGACCACACCGGAACGATCGCCAGTGCGCGGTCGCGCGCGCCCGCGGGCGCGTCCGACGGCGCAAGGTTTGCCGAGCAGCCGGCGAGCAAGAGCGCCGCGATCGCGCGCTTCATTCGGTGTCTACCGGAAGATACGACGGCCGCTGATGCTCGAAGTAATCGCGCGAGAGGTTCACGGGAATTGGTTTGAATTTATGCGGCTTCTGCGTGAAGTCGAAGCAATCGATGATGCTGGTGGCGCGTGTATCGGTCGTTCCAAGCTGTCCCAAGCTCCAGTTGTTCTCGATGAACTTGAGAATGCTGCCGAACTCGTACTGCGTGTGCGAGATGTAGCCGCCGCCCGAGGTGCTCTGCACCGTGTATGGCGAGACGACCAGCATCGGCACGCGAAAGCCCAGCCCACCATAGGAGTCGAAGAACGGCGGCGGCACGTTGTCGTAGAAGCCTCCCCAGTCATCCCAGACGACGATGATCGCGGTGCTTTTCCAGTACGGACTCTCTCCGATCGCGTTGATCACGTTGGCGACCCACGCCGGCCCGGTATCCGACATCCCATTTCCGGGATGGTCCGAGTTGGCGGCGTCGGGCACGACCCACGAGACCGCCGGTAGTTTCCGGTCGGCGATGTCGGTGAAGATGAGTTTCTCCGATTTCGTGACGTTCGTCATCCACTCCGGTCCGTAGCGCACGACCTTGATCGCATCGAAGGCGTCCCACAGCGCGCCGGCCGAGCCGACCTTGAGGGGCGGCGTGTAGTATTTCCACGTGACGCTCTTGCCATCGAGCAGATCGCGCAGCGTGGGATACGAGTAACAGGGAAACGGGCCCTTCATCTGCTTGAAGTACATGTACGGCGGAATTTCCGAGTAGATGACCTCCAGCAACGGCGCCGTGGTGCCGGCCGGGGCGTCGCAACCCCACGGTGTGTCGCTCGGAAAGTCGACGACGCTCTCGTAGCCGTTGATCGACGTACCGCCGGCGATGAGATCTTGGTGAGCGGTGAAGCTCCCGCTGCCCTGCGTTTGAAACATGTGGTCGGCAAGTACGTACTGCTGCGCAATCTCCCAGTACGGCGCAATCTCCGCCGGATTGACGTACTGATAGGGCCTCGTTCCGGCCGGCCCGGGAGCACAGTTAGA
>JASHZC010000093.1 GCA_030042755.1 Vulcanimicrobiota bacterium
GCAGGTGAAGGCAACGGTGTGGCGATACCCCTCGATACGTTCGGCGACTGAAAGGACATACATGTTATCCGAAGGCGACAAGCTTCCAAAGCTGACCGTAAACGACGATGAGGGACGAAAGGTGAAGACCGAAGATCTCCTCGGCGGACCTTTGGTGCTGTACTTCTATCCTAAAGACGATACCCCGGGCTGCACGAATGAAGCTTCGCAGTTCCGCGATCTCTACGCGAAGTTCGAACGCAAAGGTGCGCGCATCGTCGGTGTGAGCCGCGACACGCCGGAGTCGCATCAGAAGTTCAAAGAGAAATACAAGATTCCGTTTACTCTCTTGGCGGACACGGAGTCAAAGTTGTGCGATGCATTCGGCGTCATCGTCGAAAAAAACATGTATGGAAAGAAATCAAAGGGTATTCAGCGCTCGACCTTTCTCATCGACGGCAAAGGCGTGATCGTGAAGGCCTGGCCAAAAGTCACCGTCGACGAGCACGCCGAAGACGTACTAGAATCGCTAGCGTAGTCGGCTAGTTGTCGGTTTTTGCTTCGCCGCGCGGCAGCGAAAATTGGATCAGCGCGCGTACCGGCGCGAGACCGCGGCTGATCACGGCGCACGGGGTTACGCGCAGTCCGAGTTCTTCGAGCCGCGCCTTTGCGGCGAGCAGCTCGCGTCCGGACGTAACGACATCCTCGAGAAGAAGCACGTGCTGTCCCGGCTCGAAGGCGCCTTCGACGTACTCGTCGGCAAATGCGCCGTAGCCTTTAGGCGACTTTCGAACGGCGATCAGCGGCAGGCCGGACATTTGGGAAACCGCCGTTGCAATCACGACGCCACCGAGTTCGGTCCCCGCAATCAAGTCAGGATTGACTTCGGTAATGAGTGGTACGAAGAGCCGCGCGATGCGGCGAAGCACTTGCGGATCCGAGAATAGACGAAACTTGTCGATGTAATAATCGCTGCGCACGCCGCCGGAGAGAATATAATCTCCGCGCGTGAGCGCGCGTTCCACGATGATCTTGCGCAGCCACACGAGTTCGGGCAGCGGGCCGACCGGCTGATTCGGTAAGCCTAAATGCTCCATTCCCACGCGTTCCAATTCTCGATGACCGGATTTGGCTCCAATCCCTTGAAGTCGACATTCACCGGCTCCATCTGGCTAAGCCAGTTGATGAAGATCTCCGGGACGTCGCGCGCAAGCAGCGCCTGCGTCTTTGCATAGGCGGCTTTACGCGCGGGCTCAGTATAATGGGTCAACGCCATCGTTTGAGCGGCATCCATTTCCGGGCTGCAATAACGCGAATAATTATACCCCCTCGGCGGGACGTTCTTGCACATGAATTGCGCCGAATCGTCCGGATCGATGCCTGCGTACCAGCCGTCCATGACGAGGTCGAAATGCCCATTTTGCAGGATTCCGCCCTCTCCAGCCGGTGCGTATAGCTGGGCTCCCGGGAAGACCTTGATTTGCACCTCGATGCCGACTCGACGTAGCTGCTCCTGAATTTGCACGGCGAGTTGGCGGTACGTAGCGTTGGAGTTATCCATAACCAGAAGCACCGAGAGCGGGTCTCCATCCTTCTGCATGATTCCGCCATGGCCTGGTGCGTAGCCGGCCTGTGCCAAAAGCTCCCGTGCCTTCGCGGCGTCGTAGGGGATCGAGCGCACATTCGGGTCAAAGGCCCACATCCAGTTGGGGATGTCTTCGGTCGCGACAGTCTCTTGCCCGTACATCGTCGTGCTCACTAAATTCTGCTTGTCGATCGCGTAGGCAATTGCCTGACGCACCCGCGGATCTTTCATCGCGGGGCTCGTCGTGTTGAACTGGATGTCGTAGTAGCCGTTGACGCGCATCCACACGATCCTGGTACCCGGAATATCTTTAACTTCCGGATAGAGATGGGCCGACGCCTGATAGATGAAATCGATCGCGTGCGTGCGCAGTTCTTCGACCGACGTGTTCTCGTCCGGGATCACCTTGAGGTCGATCTGATTCAATCCTGGTTTGCCAAGGAAGAACGTGTCATTTGCTACCAGGGAAATATGGTCGTTGTGAACCCACTTTGCGAAGCGGAAGGGTCCGTCCGAAACGGTCGGCTCGGTATTGAACGGAATCTGATTGACGTTTGGATACTTCGCGAGCGCGTGCTCCGGGGCCACGCCATATGGCTGATCGCTATCGCTGAAGAACGTATTGACGAAGGGTGAGAACTTCTCTTTGAGATGAACGATAACGGTCCACGGATCGGGCGTGTCGAGCGACTTGATGTAGTCGTATCCGTTCGTGGACGTAATGTTGTTGTTTGGGTTCATGATCGCTTGCCACGTCCACTTGACGTCTTTCGAGGTGAGCGGCACGCCGTCGCTCCACTTCACGTCCTTGCGAAGATGATAGGTGATCGTCAATCCGTCGCGGCTGATACCCCCATTTGCGAGCGTCGGCACGGCGGTCACCAGTAACGGCTGCTGGATGCCCTGCGCGTTCGGCTGAACGAGCGGCAAGAACATGAAACGCGCGACGAAAACGTCGGTCGTGTTCGACGTCAAGAGCGGGTTGAGGTTTTTGGGTTCACTTTGGATCGCGATGCGCAGCACGCCGGGTTGCGTCCACGAATGTCGCTCTCCGGTCGACGAGTTGACCTTAGAACATGCAGCAAGTACGCCGCTTAGGATAGCAAGCGTCAACAGACGTCTCACGAAGCAGATGGCCTCCGGGGCTCGGATAAAGGGGGCAAGCCCCCCTCTATTTTATACGGCGGCCTTCGGTCCTACGCGATTGCCCGGAACCGGGTCATAACGCTCGTGGCGGGCTTGGAAGGCGCCCAGGCCCTGCGTGCCGGTTCGAAGTTCCGTAATATAGCGCGAAAGCTCGACCGCCGGTACGTCCGCCTCGACAACGTCAAAACCGCTTTGCTCGGCCGGATTCATGCCAAGGATCTGACCGCGCTTTCCAGTCAACTGCTGGATGACCGTCGAGGTGTATTGCGAGGGGACCGTCACGAGAACGCGTGAGATCGGCTCGAGCACGACCGGGTGGCATTTGGGCAGCGCATCGCGTACGCCCATACCGGCGGCCGTCTCGAACGACTGTTCGCTCGAATCCACGTCGTGATAAGCGCCATCGAACAGGGTCACATGGAGATCGGTGACGGGGTAACCACTGGGACCGTGGGCCAAGGCCTCGCGCACGCCTTTCTCGACGGCGGGAAAGAATTGCCGCGGCACGACGCCGCCGACGATGGTTTCCGCGAAGCTAACGCCGGCTCCGCGGTCGCGCGGCTCGAATCGCAACCAAACGTCGCCGAACTGGCCGTGCCCGCCGGTTTGGTGTTTGTACCGTGAGTGCACTTCCGTTCCAGCGGAAATCGTTTCTTGGTACGGGATTTGCGGGGCAGCGGTGTCGACTTCGACCTTGTATTTGCGCGCAAGGCGCTCGACCGCGATCGCAACGTGTTGTTCGCCGCCTCCGAGCAGGAGCAACTCGCCGGTGATGTCCGCGCGAGAAAGTCGGAGCGACGGATCTTCGTCGACGATGCGCGCGAGCATCTGGAAGATCTTGGCTTCGTCGATGCGCTCTTTGGGTTTGATGGCGATTGCGAAGCACGGTTCCGCAAGCGTGAAGCGCGGCAAGAGCACCTTGTGGCCATTGGACGTCAACACGTCGCCGGTTTTCACCGACTCCAAGCGCGCGATCGCGACGATTGAACCCGGACCCGCTTCGGGGATCGCTTCCTGCTTTTTGCCTTGCAGCCGATACAGCCCCGCGGAACGCACCTTTTCGTCGCCGCGCGAGATATCGGTGAGCGTCGCGTCGGCTTTAAGCGTTCCCGAGAGAACGCGCACCACGGAGAGCTTTCCCGACTGCGGATGGATGATCGTTTTGATGACGTGCGCAACGACTGGGCCCTTCGGGTCGGGCGGTATCGGGCGTCCCTCGGCGTCCACGGCGGGCGCGTCGACCGGAGAGGGAAACCACCGCTCGAGCGCGCGCATCAACGCGTGCACACCCGCACCGGAGGAGCCGGCAGCGACCAGGACCGGGATGATCTGATCGTGCGAGCACTCGTTGCAAAGATCGCGTTCAACCTCGTCGAGCGGCGGCTCGACGCCCTCGAGAAGCTCCTCCATCAAATGGTCGTCGAAATCAGCCATTGCTTCGAGGAGCTCGCCGCGCGCCGCGCGGACGCGGTCGAGAATGTTTCCTGGTACCGCGGCTTCCGTCTCGCGATCGCCCTCGAATGCATATCCTTTCATCTCGGCCAAGTCGACGTATCCGGAAAACCCGCTGGTCTTCTCGTTTGACGCAGAGGCGGAAAAGACGGGCCACTGTTCGGCAACGACGTGTCGTCCATAGAGCGACTGCAACGCGGTTAGCGTCGCTTCGAAATCTGCCCCCGGTCGGTCGAGTTTGTCGATGACGAAGCAGTGCGGCAACTTGCGTGACTCGAGATGATCGACCAGGCTTTTCGTCTGAACCACGCGCGACGGATCGCCTTCGACGACGACCACGGCACCGTCGGCGCCGCTAAGCGCGGTCTTGGTCTCCTCGAAAAAATCGATGAATCCCGGCGTGTCGATAATCGTCAAATCGACTCCGCCGCACGAACAGTGAGCGAACGACGTCGTCGTCGATTGCGCGTGCGAAACGTCCTCCGGTTCGTGATCGGTGACCGTGGTGCCCTCGGCGATCGATCCGCGGCGCGGAATGGCGCCGCCGTACACGAGCACGGACTCCACGAGCGTAGTCTTGCCCGCGTGATGCGGGCCTACGAAGGCAATGTTGCGTTGACGCTCGATGTCCATGACTACTCTCCGATCGCCTACCGGCGTTTCGTAGTTTTCTTCTTGGCTGTCCCCTTCGACGATTTCGAAGCTGGCTTAACTGGCTTCTTTGACGCCGCCTTTGCGACGGTTTTCTTGACAGGCGTCGCTTTCTTGACCGGTACTTTCTTGGCCGGCGCTTTTTTCGTTGACACCTTTTTGGCGACCGCCTTCTTTGCAGGCGCTTTCTTTGCGGGCGCGGCTTTCTTGACGGCTGCCTTCTTCGCAGGGCTCTTTGCCGCAACGGCTTTCTTTGCGGCTGGGGTAGCCTTTTTAACTGCGGACTTCTTGGCCGGCGCTACCTTTTTGACGGCACTCACCTTAACCGAGGCGATCTTCTTCGGAGGAGCTGCGGCCTTCTTCGGGGCCGCCGCTTTCTTGGCAGCGGCGGATTCCGCGGTGCGCTTTGACGTCGACTTCGCCGGCGGTGCGGCCTGCGGTCTCTTGCTCGTGCGCTCGGGACTACTGACGCGCTTCTTCGGACCAACGTCGCGAGACGTCTTTGCCGGCTCGCGTGCCGCGCGCGTCGGGATCGCGGGCGCTTCAGGTTCTTCCGGCAGGCCGAGCTCGGCGCGGCTGAAGCCGCTGATGCTGCTTCCCGGTTGAATCGGTTCCGGCGCGCGCTGCGCGTGTGCCTCGAGATGCTCGCGCGTGGCGCGTAAGACAACGCGTGCGAGGCGGCCTCCGACCGGGAACACGACTTCGTTGATATTGCATTCGTCGAGCATCGCAAGCACGACATCAAATGCCCCACCCTGATCCTTCGGGCTATGCGCATCCGAACCGATCGCGATGCCGACGCCGCGCGCCTTTGCCTTGCGCATGAGGCGCTTGTTGACGGCGATGAACTTGTTCCGCTCGTCTTCACTTTGGGCGCGATAAATGACGCGGGTATTAATCTCGATGGCCATTCCGCGTGCGTGAGCGAGTTCGAGCAGGCGATCCTCGTACGCTTCGAGCTTTGCATCGTCGGGCCAATGACCGAATACAGCCGGTTTGTAGAAGTGGCCGACGACGTTCCCCGGCAGCTTCTCGATGTCGTCGAAGAGCCGCGCGACGTACAATTCCCACGTGCGCTCGGTGCCCACGTGATCGAAGAGATGTACGAATTCCGGATTGTCGTAGGGCCACATGAAATCGGCGCCCTTTTCGGGGTGCTCGATCGGCAAGAAATGGACCGAGCGGATAATCCCGTCCGGCCGCATGGCCTCGACGATATTCTGCGCATCCGGCCGCGCACGCGGGTCATTATCGACCTCGGCACCGATCGAGAAGCGCATGCCGCGTCGCAAGCTTTCGCCGACCACCGCGGCATGGGCCACGTCGACTCCGGCGGTTTCGGCTGCTCCATAGAGGTCGCCGGCATGCGCGAGCTTGAGAGCACGCCGCACCGTGTGCACTGCCCCCGGATCTTCGAACGTCAGATAATTGATGTGATCGGAGACCATGAGAAAACGCGGCGAACTGCGCCGGCACGCATGGTAAAACCACAAAAATAGCATCCGCGGCGAATATGCAATGGGGCGTTCCTCGGCAAAAGGCCGATGCTCGCCTTTGGCGTGTCCGTGAACGTCGGGAATCGCCGCAATACGAGGGTCGCTCAGCGTTCTACTTCCTTTACACCGCGTGGGATCCACATCGATTTCCCGCCCGGGCGCGCTTTCGCGGCTGCAGCTTCGGGCGTTCGCTGCTCGATCCAAGGTACGATAGCTTCGACCATGACCTCGATGCCTCTCTTCATCAATTCGAAAGACATCGACGGAGACGACTCGCTCCCCGCTGCAATGGCTTGCGCGGGAAGATAGGGCAGATGCACGAGCCCAACGATTGCCGGCGGAACGGCGTGCTCGGTCAGCGCCAGCATTTCGTATAGCGCTTGGTTTCCGATAAACGTTCCGGCCGAATTCGAGACGTAGCCCGGCACCGCGGCCGCATGCCACGCATCGACGATGCGCTCGAATGGGATGTTTGAGATTCGGGCTTCGGGAGCGCCGCGACCGATCGCATCACCCTTGCGCATGACGCCGACGTTGTCGGGAAATTCGAAGTCGAGCACGTTGACCGCAACGCGTTCCAGCGAGAGCGCAGTCCTGCCTCCGAATTGCGAAAGCAGCACGACGACTTCCGGTCTGTCGGCGAGCAGTGCTTCTTCGAAACGCTCGCGGACATTGCGCGTTTCAACGGGTATCACGCGGCCGATTATGGATCGTCCGGATAGGATCGTCCCATCGAGACCGCGCGCCACCATCTCGCTGGGGCTGACTTTGTCACCGCCAAACGGCTCGAACCCAGCAATCAGGATATGTCTAGCCACTCCCACTTTAGGTTAGGCCGAAGGAGTCAAAAACCTCGTCGCGACCGCGCGGAGGCCGACGGCATCAAAGCTTACGCGCCGTGTACCCTTCCATTGCCAGAAGACGTGCCTTCATCTCGATGCCATAACCATAGTTGTGGAGATCGCCTTGCGAATCAACGACGCGGTGGCAGGGGAATAGCAACGGCAACGGGTTGCGGGCCATCACTTGCCCGACGGCGCGAGCCGCTCGGGGACGGCCGATCTGCGATGCAACCCACGAATAGGAGCGCACCTCACCCGGTGGAATCTGCGCGGCCGCACGTAGTGCTGCCTGCTCGAACGGGGTCAGGTCTTCGATGTCGACGATCTTGTCGTCGATCTGCCACGTGCTGAAAAAACGTTCTAACGTCCGGTTGAGCCAGTCGGGCGCTTCACCGGCAGTAACGGGCCGGCGCAGTCGGCTTTCGACGCGTGCGCGCACCTTCTCAAACGATTCGCCCGTATCGATGCCGATGTAGGCGATCTTATTTTCCTTGAAGCCGACGTAAAGTCGTCCGATCGGTGTTTGCGCCGACGCAAGTGTGACCGGCGTCGTCCGCTCGCGTGCTTTTATTTGCGCGATGTGCTGGATGACGCGTTTGCTCAAGTCGCACGACGGTTCCGGTTTTGGGAGGCACGATAGACAGTACGCGACGCCCGCAAACTCTTCGTAGAGCCCTTGGCAGTGCGGACAGGCACGCAGGTGAACGTCGACAGCTTCCTTGACGGATTCTTGACAATCCCCGCGTACGTCGTCCCAGAGTTCTTCAACGTCACGACAGCGCATGAACGGGGTCTCCTTCGGGTGCGATACGTCCAATTTGTGGACCGAGAATGCGGCGCAGAATGCGCACGGCACGGTGAACGTGCGACTTGACCGTTCCGATCGGCTGATGCAGGATCTCGGCGATCTCAGGATGGCTGCGTCCTTCGATGAACCGCAGCGTCGCCGCCGCGCGCAAATGCATCGGCAACTGGAGCAGCGCGCGCTCTACCAGGGCGACTTCGGCGTTTTGTTCGACGATCGTTTCGGGACGCGCCGGACCCTCGTGCGATTCGCGCAGCAGCGCGTCGGGATCCGCTAGGGCGTCGAGTGCGACGTTCGTCGGACGTTTCGTGCGCAGGCGATTGCGCGTTACGTTTAACGTGATCGTGTACAGCCACGGCTGCAAACGCAGATCGCTGCGTTGCTCAGCCGACATCTTGCCAAGCGCGCGATAGGCGCGTACGAACGCGTCTTGCACGATCTCTTCCGCGTCTTCGCGGTTGCCGGTCATGCGGAGCGCGAACCCGTACAGCCGACGTTGGTAGTCGTCGACGATTTGGTCGAAACTCTCGATGCTTGGTGCACCCTTGCCCGGCGTCCGGCTGGACGGCGGTTTTGGCTGCCCTACCACTGGTGGCACGTAAACTCCCTGAAGGAGTGGTGCGAGCGCGCTCATTCTAGACGCTCCAGACCACTCCCGGCACGCGCTGGGTTTCACGCTAGGTTAGAAAAATCCTGAAGCTTCGCCAGGGTCGCTGACCGCGGCAGAGGAACTTTCGCCCATGGTACCTGACGTGCCGCACGCACCATGTACGAACCGCCGGTCGCAGTGAAGCGACGCGGCGGTTTTTGTTTTACGGCACACGGAGAGAAAAGGCCCATGCAGCAAACGATCGAACCGACGGAAATCTCATTCGACGCTCACACGTTGTGTAGTTTTCTGCCGGATCTCGATTCCTCGCGAGCGATCCCTCTCGTTCTCATAGGGTACAGGCGAAATCAAGATCCATGGTTCGTTTGGTTCGTACCGAAAGAGGGCATTAGTGCCGTCGGGCTTACCTCCGATCCGTACTACGCCAAGGTGTTGCACGATCCGCACACCTACTTCACCAAAAAGCTTTCGAAATATATCGAAGAGACGGGATGCGTGAAGCGCGGCATCGAGATGTTGATCGATTGCCATCAAAGTCATCTCGCCTTCACGCCTCTGACACATCTTTCCGAGATGCCGTTCCGGCATCCGATCGAAGTGCAGCTCGTCGCGTACTAAAATCCGCGACGAGCGCTAGACCGTCCCGGCGCGGATCGCCCGATGATAGACGATCCGCACGGGCACGGCATTGATTCCGTTCCGCAACTTCCCCTCGATCGTCAGCGTCGCATCGAGCGCCAGCAAGAGCGCGCCGTTTGCGTCGTAATACGCCGTGCCGTTCATGTGCATCGTGCCCTGAAGTATTGCCGTCGGATGCTCCGGAAGCGATCCGGACATCGGACCGTTTGCTTCGAACCGCACGCCGACCACGTGTTCCCCGCCGATGTCGCCCGAAGGGGCCGAGCGGAGATAACCGGTGAGCTGCGCGCCACCGAGGGGCGACGCCGCTTCAAATGGCACCATGCCATGCAGATGCTCCAAGTCGCGGAGCGTCGTCGAATCAAGCTGAACGGCAAACGGTTGGTTGAGGATGGTGAGGAAGTCCGGATCCTCGTCGCTGCGATCTTCGAACTGCCCGTCGCGCAGGAGCTCCTGCACGAAACGAGCGTGAACCTCGGCTTTACCGCTATCGTCGGTGCGGGTGTAGTCCGCGTTGGCTTCGTAGCGGCGTCCGCTCGAGTCGTTCACGACGTCGAGGTCCTCGCTGCCGGCGTAGATCACGCGCGAAATGCCGAGCGCCTTACCGACCTGGAACGAGTCCTCTCCGGTAACGCCATAATGTTGCGCCGCGGCCGCAGGCAGGGTGAGCGATGAGAGCAGCGCGGTTGCGATGATGGCGGAACGTAGCGGTGAGGACATTTTCTATCCTAACAGTATCATTCGCCGCAAGAGCGCTTCGATTCATAACCAATCGCATCGAGATATACCAGCGCGCAAAAGGCTTGAGTGGGTGGGAGCGCCAGAGCTACGGTCACCGCGTTTGCCCAAAGGTCCGCGTGCGGAACGTGTCTTTGGCCGAAGGCGGCTTCGAGCCCATACACGATCGCTGTCGGTAGCAGCGTGATTGCTACGAAGCAGATCATCGCGCGCGAAAACGCGGCTCGCTGCCATGCCGCGGCCATGCTCGCCCCGAACGAACGCGGAATCAGCAACCACCACGGTTCTGCCTCACCGGTCGTCGCGTGCACGTCGGCGAAGATCATCGATACGTAGAGCACGATCATGACCGCGCCAAGGGCCCGCGCAAAAAAATCGTCGCTTTCGAGGTAGACGAATCCAACGATCACAAGGAACGTCAGGAGCAGGTCGACGATCAGCACGGCCCACGAGCGTTCGAGTATCCGTAGCCACGTATCTGCCGTCGTTTCGCCGTCGAGATCGGCAAACGTGAATGCGTTGACGATCGCAACGAAGAGAGGCGGAACGATGAAGTTCGCAACCAGGACTGCGTTCTTTGCGTGCCAGAGGTACACGATCGCCGCTTGTAGCGCGACGGATACGCAGGCGACCACCGCATAAAGCAGCGCATGACGACGAATAGAAGCGAACGTGCGCCCTATCAGCACGAGCAACGAGGTGTGCGACAACGGTCTAGGTATTACGGGTGTAGCTCGAGTCCGGCGTTACGCCCGCGCCGTACGAAAAAACGAACGGCAGCCGTTCCTTCGCAGACGACGACGTCGTCGCCGTCGCTAAACGTTCGCCCGTCGACATCGACGATGAACTCGCCTGCAGCCAAGCCCGCCAGCGTGCGCAGCATGCTGCGTTGGAATTTGTCGGCCGGCGCGCGTTCGCCGATCGCCTCGCGTACCGCCAGTGCAAGGAGCGTGCTTACGCGAATCGGCGTCGCAAGTGCAAACGCTGCCGAACCGGCAGCGGCTACGGCATGAAGATCGACGGGCACGCGAACGCGAATCACAGGAAGTTCATTTGGCGCATCTTCGAGGAGCCGCCTGCCCCTGGGGAGTACCGTATACGGCGATGTCCCCGTTTGGGAATATACCGGCGCAGACGCTGGTCGACGCCGTAGAGAAGCACGTAGCGCGAATGGACGACGCTGTACTAGCGGGCGTGCTGCGCGACGGCCTCGCGTCGATGCCTTTCGATGCGCGCGGCGCGCTGGTCGCGTCGATTTTTGACGCGTTTCGCGACCGCGGCGAATCATCGGAAGACGCAGCAGAAGGCTCGGGAACCTCGCTCGATCTCCTCGAACGCGGCGATCCGCAAGCGCTTGCAGCGCTGGTCGACTATGCGAACGGCAACACCGGACTTTTGAAAGAGGCGATGGCTCTGTACGCGGAAGAGCACGCTCCGCAGCTGCGCGACCTCCCCTCTCCGCTCGTTGACGGCATCTCGCGAGCGCTGTAGCTGAACGCGATTGAGCGACTATCCAAGACGCCGTAGGCTCGAACCGCAACCGCCAAGACGCGGCGGGATACCGATCATTCCGCTTATGGTGTTGGTCGTTCTCGGCGGATTGCTGCTCGGCGGTCTGTTGACGAAGTTCTTCGGTGGAGGAGCGGTACACGCGCCGACGCCGCAACCAAGCTTCACGCCGCTTCCGGAACAGACCGCAACGTATGCGCCGACGGCGACCGCTTCACCCTCGAGCGCACGGCGTGCGGCCCGTGCATCTGCAGCGCCGTCCGCCTCCGCGAGCGCATCGCCGACAGCGAGCGCCTCGCCAACTATACGGCCTGTCGCCACGGCGAAAACGATGGCCGCCGCACCACATCCGTCGAGTAGTGCGACGCCCTCGATCGTGTACATCACGCCGAATCCGGGGCGAACGAACGCTGCGCAAACTCCTGCAGCGCAGTCGCCTGCCGTAAGCACAAGTGCGACTCCAGTGCTTATCACGGGCGAAAATACCTCGGAACACGCAGTCGCGATCGTGCACGCATATATCAACGCTCTGGCGCGCGGCGACTCATCAACGGCAGCGGGATACCTTGCGAGCGGCCTCCCGACCGAGAACTTCGTAAATCCTAATGTGACCGTGAACGTGAGCGATCTCAGTTCGAGCCGCAATGATGACGGCAGTTATACCGTTACGGCGCAGATCGTCACATCGAAGGGAACCTACGTCGAAACGTTCACGTTGCGATCCAGTCCGATCGGCATGCAGATAACCGACCACAACGCGTCGCACATTTAACAACCTTTTGACAGCGTTAGATTTCGGCGCCGATTCCGGTGTTAGCACGGACTTGGAGTTGGTTGAACATCGCTTCGGATTCGGGGTCCCGCGCGACGAGCGTGCCGACGATTGCTGCGACGAACGCCAGCGGTATCGAAACGATCCCGGGATTGCGCAGCGGAAAGATCGCAGCCGAGCCCATGACCTCTGGGCTGACCGCGATGAGGGCAAGCGACGAGAGAAGGCCGGTCAGCATGCCGCAGATGGCACCCGTTCTCGAGAATCGCCGCCACGACAGCGCAAGGATGAGCGCTGGTGCGTTGCTGCTTGCTGCGACCGCAAACGCGAGACCAGCGAGAAACGCGACGTTCGCCGTTCGCAACTCGACCGAAACCACGATTGATGCGAGTCCCACGACGACGGCGGTCGCACGTGCCACGAAGATGTGCTCGCGTTCGCTTCCTTCACCGTTTCGTACCAGACTGTACCAGATGTCGTGCGCGAACGCGGAGGCGGCCGCGATCGTTAATCCCGAAACGACGGCGAGGATCGTCGCGAACGCGACTGCGGCAACGAATGCCGTGAGCAGCGGGCCGCCGAGCGCATCGGCGAGGATCGGCGCTGCAAGATTGTCGTTTTTCGTTGGGACGATGTAGCCTCGTGACGCCAAATCGCCGTTGAGACTGCTCTCATCTTCCGGATGGCGAACGATGTAACGAATCGCCTGCGTGTCGCGTAAATGCTTTCCGATGTATTGCTGGCCGACGATCGTTCCGGCACCCAAGCCCATGACCGTCGTGAAGAGATAGAATGCGCCGATCAGGATCATCGCCCACCCAACCGAAAAGCGCGCCGCTTTCGCCGTCGGAACGGTAAAGAACCGCATGAGCACGTGCGGAAGGCCGGCGGTGCCGAGGACGAGTGCAAGTCCGAGGGAGAGCAAATCGATGGGGCCGTGCGGACCGCTAAAGAGCAATCCGGGCCTCAAAAGGTTGACGGCGGGGCCGCCACTCCGACTAGCGTTGACGCTCGACGCGGCGCGAAGAAATTCGCCGAGCGAGAAGTGAAAGTGCGCGAAGACCAGGACGCTGAGCGCGATCGATGCCGCAAGCAGCAGGCCGGCCTTGATGATTTGCACCCACGTGGTTGCGAGCATCCCGCCGTAGAGCACGTAGATCATCATCAGCAGCCCTACGAAAACAATCGCGAGCGTTTGATCGATGCGCTGGATGAGAAGATCCAAAAGCGATCCCGCACCGACCATCAACGCGACCATATAGAAGAGAGTGATTGCGATCGTCGTAATCGCTGCGATCGCGCGCACGCCGCGCCCGCGCAGACGAAATGCGATGACGTCCGCCACGGTATAGCGGCCGGTGTTGCGCAGAGGCTCGGCCAGCAAAAACAGCACGGTTAGATACGCGACCAACCATCCAACCGCGTACATGAATCCATCGAACCCGTACGAGGCTATCAAACCGGTAATGCCGAGAAACGAGGCGGCCGACATGTAATCGCCGGCGATGGCCCAACCGTTTTGGGCGCCGCTGATCTCGCGATGCGCGGTGTAGAACCCGCGGCTCGACATGCTGCGCCCCGAGGCCCAATACGTGATGACCAGCGCCATTGCGACGAAGACTGCAAACATGACGAGCGTGGCTTGGGTCATCGGCCGAGGTCCTCGCTTGCGCGAGCTACCAATGCCTGAGCGCGTTCATCAAACGTGCGTGCTTTGCGCATGTATAACGCTAGCAGCAACCACGCCATCGCAAACTGCGCGAGGCCGAAGGCGTACGCGAGGGTCAACGGGCCAAGCACGGGCCGGCTCATGAGCTGGGGAAAGAGTCCGACACCGATCGGCAGCGCAAGATAAAAGAGAAGGAAGAAGATCGTCGACGGCACGATGAAGTGCCGCCGTGCGCGCAGTAGCGCAACGAATTCGGGATCCTTTGCGAGCAGGTCCCATTCGCTCGCGCTCAGATGGCGTTGCTGCATCGACGCCGGATTCTTCGCTACGCCGTCAGATGCATCCCCGCGCTACTCTTCGTCAGGCCAGCCGGCGATCTCGCCGATCGCCGCGCTCTTTGCCACGCGCAGACCCAACATGGCACACTTCATTCGCGTCGGACTGATGCCGATTCCAACGTTTTCGAGGATGACGTCTTTAGACAGCTTCGCGACATCTTCCAAGCGCATGCCTTTGATCGCTTCGGTCAGCATCGATGCCGACGCCTGACTGATGGCACAGCCTTTGCCGCTGAAACGAACGTCGCTCACGACGCCGTCATCGACCGACATCTCCATGCGAATCTGATCGCCGCAGAGCGGATTGAGATCCTCGGCCCAGACACCCGGGCGTTCGAGATGACCGTAATTCCGCGGATTGCGATAATGATCGAGAATGAAGTCGCGGTAGAAGTCGTCCATGGGTTAGTGCCGCGTCCAAAACACTAGTGGGGCACTTTAAAAATAGCGGCAGCTTTCTCTATGCCTGCGGCCAGCACGTCGACATCCGCGTTCGTGTTGTAGATGTAAAAGGAGGCGCGCGCCGTTGCAGGCCAGCCCATCTTTTCCATCAGCGGCATCGTGCAGTGGTGACCCGCACGCACGCAAACCCCTTCGGTGTCGAGGATCGACGCGAGATCGTGCGCGTGCACGTCGGCGAAGTTGAATGAGAGCACGCCCGAAACCAGATCCGGATCCTTCGGACCGTAGATCGTGAGTCCGCGCGACTCGAGCGGAGCGAGGCGTTCGAGCGCGTACGCGAGAGATTCGCGCTCGTGCGCGCGTACCCAATCCATTCCGAGCTCGCTCAGATAATCGACCGCCACACCGAGCCCGATCGCGTCGGCAATGTTGCTCGTTCCAGCTTCAAATTTCCACGGGAGATCGTTGAACGACGTATGTTCGTATTCGACCTTGCGGATCATATCGCCGCCGGCGAGGAACGGCGGCATCGCTTCGAGCAGCGCGCGCTTTCCGTAGAGTACGCCAATACCGGTCGGGCCGAGCATTTTGTGACCGCTGAACGCGTAGAAGTCAACATCGAGAGCCCGCACGTCGACGGGTAGATGCGGCACGCCTTGCGCGCCGTCGACGAGAACGGTTGCCCCGGCCGCATGCGCTGCGGGGACGATGATCTGGAGCGGCGTGATCGTTCCAAGAGTGTTGCTTACGTGCGAAATGGCGAGCAGCTTGACGCCCTCGAGCAGCCGATCGAGCTGGTCGAGTTGCAGCACGCCGCGCCCGTCGACCGGGATAAAACGCAGAACGGCACCGGTCTTCTCCGCGAGCAGCTGCCAGGGTACGAGGTTCGAGTGATGCTCCAGCTGTGAGGTCAGGATGACGTCACCTGGTCGAACGTTTTGCAAGCCCCAGCTGTATCCGACGAGGTTGATCGCCTCCGTGGCGTTGCGCGTCCAAATGACTTCGCGCTGTTCGGCGTTGATGAATCGCGCGACTTTGACGCGCGCCTCTTCGAACGCGTCGGTAGCGCGCTCTGCGATCTCATACACGCCCCGATGTATGTTCGCGTTGTACTCGCTGTAGTAGTTGACGAGTGCATCGATCACGGCCTGCGGTTTTTGCGACGTTGCGGCCGAGTCGAGGTAGACCAAACGTTTACCGCGCGACGTCGGCCGAGCGAGGATCGGGAAGTCAGCCGCGATCTCTTTGGGCGTGCGCGTCGTGGTAATCACTGCGTTACCTTTTCCTGGAGCGCCGTGCGCAATTCATCACGCAACGCCTCCGTTGGGAAACGGTCGATGGCCGGTTCGAAAAAGCCCAGCGCGATCATGCGCTCCGCTTCCTCGCGATCGATGCCGCGGCTCGTCATGTAGAAGATGCTTTCGTCGTCGAGTGCACCGACGGTCGCGCCGTGATAGGCTTTGACTTCATTGGCAGCAATTTCGAGCGCCGGGATCGAATCGATGTGCGCACGCTTCGAGAGAAGCAGCGAATCGTCGCGAAGCGAGGCGTCGCTGTGTTGGGCGTTGGCCGCGATGCGAATGTTGCCAAGATAGCGTCCCTGCCCGCTTCCGGACGCGGCGCTCTTGACGAGAGTTTCAGAAGTTGCATCGCCGACGCGATGATCGATGTTGCTGACGAGATCCACGTGCTGCGAGCCGGTCGGAAAGAAGAGAGCGGTGATCTTCGCATCGACGCCGGGCTCTGAGATATTGACGGCCAGATCGCTCAGCGAGAGCCGTCCGCCAAGTTCCGCACTGGCCCAGGTAACGCTCGCATCGCGTCCGGGACGCGCGGCGCGGGTAAACAACACGTTCGCGTCGGGCGGTGCGAATTGTGCCGAAGCGTACGTAACCGCGGCACCTTCGCCCGTCACGATTTCGGCAACGCCGCACACGAATGCGCCGGCTCCGGCTTCCAGGCGCTCGACGATGGTTGCGTTGGCGCCGGCTTCGGCTAAGACGACCGTATACGGAAAAATCGACTCGCCCGGCTTCGCGCGGTAGCGAACGACGATCGGCTCGACCGGTGCGTGACCGGCCGGAATGTAGATAAATGCACCGACGTTCACGTGCGCGAGCGCGAGATGCGCGAATTTGTGATGCGATTCGATGGCGCGCCGGAAGGCACGCTCCAGCAGCGGTGCGCGATCGCGAAGTGCGGTCTGCAAATCGCATGCGACAACGGGTGCGCTGCTTTCGATGGAAACGCTTCCTGCAGCCGGATCGAGGTCGGCCGGGGGCGCGATCGCCTCGACGTCGATCTTCCAGTAGCGGCTTGGTTTCTCGCGGCCGCTCCGCGTTGCAGCGAAGGCGTCGAGTGCTGCAGCTCGCTCCTTCGGTTCCAGGAGATTAGGCAAGTGCGCCGGTCTCCTCGCGAATGACGTCATATCCTTCGCGCTCGATACGATTGGCGAGATCGGCACCGCCGGTCTTGACGATGCGCCCGTCGATCATGATGTGGACGACGTCGGGCGTGATCTGCTGCAAAATGCGCGGATAGTGCGTGATGATGAGAAAGCCGGTGTCGCGCCCTTCGTTGCTGGCGCGCAGCGCTTTTACCGACTCGCCAACGTCTTTGAGCGCGTCGATGTCGAGTCCGGAATCGGTTTCGTCGAGAATCGCATACTTGGGTGCGATCACCGCCATCTGCAACATTTCCAAGCGCTTTTTCTCGCCACCCGAAAAGCCGTCGTTGAGGTAGCGGCCCAAGAACGACGGGTCCATGCCCAGGACGTCCATCTTCTCGAGCAGCAGGGCCCGGAATTTTGCGGGCGTCGATTCTCCCGGGCGCACCGCTTGACGCGCCGCGAAGAGAAAATTCGGAACTTTCACGCCTGGAATTGCGGCCGGGTATTGGAACGAAAGGAAGAGCCCGGCGCGCGCGCGTTTGTCGGGAGACAGCGCGAGCAGATCCTCGCCATCGAGCTGGGCCGTGCCCGCGGTTACGTCGTATTTCGGATGCCCCGTAAGCGAGAAGGCGAGCGTCGATTTACCGCTGCCGTTAGGGCCCATCAGCGCGTGAACTTTTCCGGGCTCGACCGTCAAATCGATCCCTTTGAGAATCTCGTTGCCTTCAACGCTGCAACGCAGTCCGGAAATGATGAGACCTCGATCGGCCACGTAGTCCTCCAAAGATATTGCTTGTGTAGCTTAGGCCACCTGACGCTAGAAAGTCAAGGATTTACTTTACTATCTCAGCCGTCCATGATAGGATACCGTTCGAACGCCATGCAGGTCGACCGCTTTTTCCAGACCACCCGCGGCAAGATCGTTGCCGAACTGCGCGAGCGGGGCAGCGCCTCCGCCGCCGAACTTGCCACGCTCTTTGGACTCTCGCCCAACGCCGTGCGCCAGCAGTTGGTCGTGCTCGAACGCGACGGCCTCGTCGAAGAGCACCCGGTCCGGCGCGGCCCGACCAAGCCGACACTTGCGTTCTCGCTGACGGAAAAAGCCGACTCGCTCTTTCCTCAGCACTACGATAAGATGCTGAACGCGGTATTGCGCGAGATCAAGGATCAGTTTGGCAAGCCGGCCGTAGACCGGATCTTCGAGAAGATCGCCGAGCACTCGGTCGAGCGCACCAAGGCGCGGGTGACCGCCCCGGACGTCGAGGGCAAAGTGGCCCAGCTGACCCAAGTCCTTCGCGACCGCGGCGTGGTTGCTGAATACAGCTTGGTCGACGGCGGGTTCTTGCTGCAAGAACATACGTGTCCGTATTCGGGCGTGGTCAAAGAGCATCCCGAAGTGTGCTCGGTTATCCATCACGTGCTCGACGAGACGATTGGTGGAGAGCACGAGCAAATCGAATCGCTCGCGACCGGTGGAAAAAGCTGCACGTTCCAACTCAAAGGGGTCTAAACGCACTCGTGGATTTTCCAAAGTTTCAACGCCTCGTCGAGGCTCGTCCCGGGTTCCAAACGATGGACGCGCCAACGGCAAGCGGCGAGTACTTCAGCGACTCGTGCGGCGACATGTACAACTTCTTTCTGAAGATCGGGCCAGGCGCCGTGATCGAGGACATCTCGTATTTCACCACGGGATGCGGATTCGGCACGGCGACGTGCAGCCTGGTCGTTCAGCTTGCGAAGGGCAAGACGGTCGACGAGGCAGCGATCATCACGCCCGCCGACATCGAAGCCCAACTCGCCGGCTACCCCGAGAAGAAGAAAGATTATCCGGAGCGCGCGCTCGAGGCGTTGAAGATCGCCATCGACGATTATCGCGAGAAGGTTCAGAGCGGAGCGGTTCCCGACTATTCCGCGATCCCGGCTGCTCCTCGCGCGGCGGTTGAAGTCCAACCCGCAACGCCGGAACCTTCCCTCGATACCGACGGCAAAGTCGTCATTCGTTTGCGTTAGGGCCGGCCCGCACGTGTTGCAGTTCTGCCCCTGCTCGAACGACGTAGCGCGTCGTGCCCTCGTGCGGTAGCGATTCGAAGAGAACGATTCGCTCGACTTGCTGAAACGTAGCCGCGGGTTCGACCAGCGGCAACGAACGTTTTGATCCGCCTTTAACGCGCGCGATCGTGACGTGTGCTACCGCGTCCTCGTCAAACGAGAAGCCAAGTTCGCGATATGCGGTGCGCAACGCACCCGCGAGTGCGCGAAATCCAGGGCCGGCATCGTACGACCCGACGTACACGATTCGTGGACGCCGCGCGTGCGGGAACGCTCCGACGCGGTTCAATTCCAAATCGAAGTTTTTGCATCTCGATGCGACGGTGATTAGCGCGTCTTCAACGGCGTTCGTCTGCATCGCGTCCACGTTGCCGAGAAAAGCGAGCGTGATGTGGAGTTTTTCCGGGGATTCGTAGCGCGCCTCAAACCCAGCGCTGCGTAATGAATCTTGGACTCGAGCGCATGCGTCGCGAACCGGCGGATCGAGTTCGATGCCGGCAAACAGCCGCATCAGCGTAAGTAGGGATTGCTTGCGCGCTCGGTGCCGATCGTCGTGAACGCTCCGTGGCCCGGCACAACGGGCGTGGCATCGGGAAACTCTAAGAGCTTACGTCGAATCGACGAAACGATATCCTCC
>JASHZC010000094.1 GCA_030042755.1 Vulcanimicrobiota bacterium
TTGCTGCGACGCCAAAAATGGCCAGACCCATACGAGCAGGCATAGTTAGCCGTGCTCGAAGTCCGGCGAGGTAGGTAGAGATCACTACAAGGGTTGACGGCCGAAAGTGCCGCTATCTTTAGCGGATATGGCCCTCCGGGGCCCGGCCGAGGGCCTTTTTACCGTTCGTTACGGGCGCGGCTGATGCGCTTGTCGCAGGTTTCGCAGAAGTGCGGCATCTTGTTGTCGGTCTCAAAGATCGAATTCGAATAATACATCGCGCAGCGAGCGTTGAAGCAATGCCGCAGACCAAACGCGTGGCCGAGCTCGTGCACGCATTCCTTGAGCGTACGCTGGAATAGGAGATTGTGATCGGGCTCCTCGCCGTAGTATTCCGAACGCAGACGGTGGAGGGAGACGGCCGCAACGCCTTGTGCCTCGTCGGCATCTCCGTAGATGAAGCGATGCGAGGTCTTGTAGAGATCGTAATCGGTGAGCGCGAGGCACACGCCGCCGCTTTCCGGATGCGCGCGGCGCACGCGTGCAATGAGTGTCGAAAGGAAGAGCTGCGCGCGCGTCGCGTTGAGTGCGCTGCGCGGAACCGCAAGCGCTCGCTCGATCTGGACCGTCGCGAGAAACCGCTCTTCCAAACACGGCGCAAGCCGGTCGAAGAAAG
Organism: Vulcanimicrobiota bacterium; assembly: GCA_030042755.1. The sequence continues at coordinate 656 of JASHZC010000094.1, forward strand.
CGCCTTCCATGGCATTGATCGGGACGATGCGGATACGCGACTCCATCTTGAGTCGACGCGCTTCGACATAGCCGGTCGGAACACCGCTTAAAAAGGTGCGCGATGATTGGATGCGAAGGGCGCTGCATGATCGTCGGCATCGGCATCGACCTTGCAGAGGTAGAGCGCTATCGCCTCGACGAGCGCGCGCTCGCGTGGTTCGCGCGCAAGATTTACACCGAGGAAGAGATGGCCTACGCGATGCGCAAGCGACACTGGCCCGAGCGTTTGGCCGGCTTTTTCGCAGCAAAAGAAGCGACGCGCAAAGCGTTCGGACACGCAATTCCATGGCGTCTCGTCGGAGTGTCGCACGAACGCACCGGCAAGCCGATCGTACGCCTATACGGGAAAGCCGAGCAGCTGCTGACGATGCGCGCAGTAACGCAGGTACATTTGACGATCACGCACTCCGCAACAACCGCAGCGGCAGTCGTCGTCCTCGAGTCGTGATCTTCGTACTCACTCCCCAAGAAATGCGGGACGCGGACGCGCAGGCGGTTGCAGCCGTCGGCGACGTTGCGCTGATGCGCGCCGCCGGCCGCGCCGTTTCGGAGTACATCACACGTTCGATTGCGGGCGGACGCATCGTCGCGTTTGCCGGACCTGGAAATAACGGCGGCGATGCCTTTGCGGCGCTCGCGGAATTGCCCGGCAGCTACGAGCGCATCGTGTATGCCGCACATCAAGACCAGACGTCGGATGGGCGTTCCGACGCTCTGGCGCGCGCGCAATCGTCCGGCGTCACGGTGCGCGATCTCCCCGAGAGCGAGGATACCGCTCGCGCGGCGCTCGATGGTAGTGCGCTCGCGATCGACGGTCTCTTCGGAACGGGATCGCGACTACCGATCGGCGATCGGTTCGTTCCGCTGGTGCGCGCGCTCGACGCGCGAGAACGGCGGGTGCTTGCGATCGACATTCCAAGCGGCGTCGATGCACTCACCGGCGCCGTTCCCGGCGACGCGGTGCGTGCGACGGAAACCGTCGCGCTCGCCGCGATGAAACCCGGACTGTTGTTCGAGCCGGCGCGCGCCTACGCGGGAGAGCTGACCCTCGCCGACATCGGTATCGATGCCGCGATCCTGCGGGCTCACGCAAAGACGTTCGCGGCACTCGACGACGCGGCGTTTCTCGATCTGCTGCCGAAGCGCGCGCGCGACGCCGACAAGCGCAGCGCCGGCGCACCGCTGGTGATCGCGGGTTCGACGCAGTTTCCGGGAGCCGCCGTGCTATGCGCGCGCGCCGCAGCACGCGCCGGCGCCGGTTACGTTACGGTCGCGACCTCGGCCGAAGCGGCGCCGGCAGTGCGCGCATACCTGATCGAACAAGTGGTGATCGCCTACGGGCGTGGTGAGGGCGCCGCCGACGACCTGCTCGAGTCGGCTTCACGCTACAGCTCGGTCGCGATCGGCCCGGGTCTCGCGCTCGACGAACGGACGGGCGAAATGATTCGCCGGTTTGTCCAAGGCTGCAACCTGCCGATGGTCATCGACGCAAGCGCGCTCTTCCACTTTGCGAAACGTCTCGATCTGATGCGCGGCAAGCCGTTCGTGATCACACCGCACGAAGGCGAATTTGCGCGCCTTTCAGGTCTAGGAACGATCGCGTCGGGAGAGCGCGTCACTCGACTGCGTGAATTCACGACTCGCACGGGAATCACGACGCTGCTCAAAGGTCCGGCAACGTTGATCGACGACGGTACGACGATACATATCAATCCAACCGGAACCAGTGCGCTTGCAACCGCGGGGACGGGCGACGTCTTGACGGGAATCGTTGCAACGTTACTATCGCAGAAGCTCTCGCCTCTCGACGCTGCGTGCGTCGGAGCGTATTGGCACGGATTAGCTGCGCATCATTGCGCGCTCACGCGTCCGGTTGGGGTTATTGCGGGCGATTTACCCGATGCGTTGGCGGCCGCGCTCCCACAGCGCCCGGCGGAATCGAAACTCTTACGCTACGCTTGAAAGCGCAGCTAGGAGCCGTTCTTCTACGCGAATGCGCTTGAGTAGATTGCTGACGAGCGTTTCGAGCTCGTCGCGAAATGCTTGAGAAAGCAGCGTTTGCGAGTCGGCTTGTCCCCAACGCTCGACCAATTTTTCAAATTGATCGGGGAAGTGTTGTTGTTCGACGAGCACGCGCTCGGCAACGCGTCGCACGGTCTCGCTCGGGTGGCGCAGGAGCAATTTGTATCCCACGGCGAGGTCGACACAAAGGTGAGCTTCGATGTCATCGATCAAGCGACCGAACGCCGTCGATACGAGACCGGCGTTCTCTTCATCGAGCGCGCGAAACAACTTCGCCGCGTCGTCTTGAAGACGCGCGTGCCGCTGAAGAACTTCCGATTGGCCCCCTTGCATATGCCCACCCTTCCATGCTGGCCGGGCAGGCTACTCCTCCAGCAGTACGTGCAACCCCTGCTCGTCGATCACGTTCACGCCGAGTTCGCGTGCCTTGCTTAACTTGCTCCCTGCCTCGTCTCCGGCAACGACGTAGTCCGTCTTGCGGCTCACCGATCCGGTGACTTTCCCCCCTCGAGCCTCGATCAGTGCCGATGCTTCATCGCGGGTCAGCGTCGG
>JASHZC010000009.1 GCA_030042755.1 Vulcanimicrobiota bacterium
CGCGATAACGTCGTGATGGTAGAGCACGCCGACGCAAAAGACGTGCGACGACGGTGTGCCCAGATCGCGATAGACCTTTAGCGTGTTGCGCATTGCCGTGAGCACGAAGCCGTTGTCGAAGTTCGTCGCGGCAAAGAGATGCTTGTGCGGCGCCGTGCTGTTCGACCCAGAGTCAAAACCAGCGAGAGCCGCGCTCGAGGCGAGAAAGTTCTTGCGCGTGGTCATTGTCGCTCCTGTTCTTGCACGTTCAAGACGTCGTATTGCAGCGTGCCTCCGGGGAGCAGCCGTACGCCCTCGGTGAGGACGTGTGGACGCGGCGGGCCGCTGTGCATAATATGCAGCACTTCCGCCCCGTAGACGAGCATTGCTGCATCGGCGATCAAACGTCGATGACAGCGCCACCACAAGGTCTCCGAGCACATAACGGTCGTTCGTGTGGCGGTCGCATCGCGCATGAGACGTTGCAACTCCGCCAAAAACTCCGGCGTCTGCATGTAGTCGGCATAGCCGCGAAAAGCCGGGTGCCGCAACGCGACGTTCGGGCTGTCGGCGCGCGGACGCCGAAACCCGCCCAGACCTTTGCGCCAGTCGTAGGTTGCGCCGGCGAGGTCCGGGATCCAGTGCGCCATGCGCTCGGCCCAGACGTGATGATGTGCGCGGCTCTTCGGAACGCTGCGCACATCGATGACGCTGCGGACGCCATTTTCGCGCATCAACGCCGCGAGATCGACGTCACTTGCTGTACCGTGCCCGATCGTCAGTAGTTCCACTGCACGATGAACGCTACGTGTCAGGCGCCTCGTTTCGCCGCATTAAGACCGGACGACGTCTCGGCGTGACGGCGCAGGACGAGCATCGTCGGTACGACCGCAACGGCCGCGGCTAGAACGATTGCGATAATGCACGTTGCGAACGCCGGCTTCGTCGTCATGATGAAGAGCGCCACCAAAATTTCGCACGCGGTCACGAAGATCGAGTAATTCAGAAAGCGGTCGCAACGAGCGCGTTCGATTTCCGGGCTAATGGGGCCATCGCCCGCCTGCAATGCTAATGCGCGGATGGCTTCGCTGCGCTTTCCGTTCGTGATCGGTCCATTTACGGCAAGGATTATCGTGAGTACGAACGTGACGTTGACCCACGACGGAGCCCAACCGAAGCCGCTGACGTACACCATCGCGATGCCGGCGCCTACGAGCAACAAAACTCCTACGCCCATCATGGGGCCGATCAGCGGAACGTTCAGCGTGGCAGCTCGCACCTCGGCGAGAGACGTCGCGCGATGGACGCGCACAAACCCCGCCAGCTCCAGGCCCAGCGCAGAAAAGATCGTTCCGACTCCGAGGATATGAAAAAATAGGAGGGTCTGTAGCATGAAGCCTCCTTCGAGCGCGCGCAAAATCGGGCGCATCTCTTAGAATAGGCGAGCCGACCCAAAAAATCCAGGGGCGAAATGAAAGACGCCGGCGCACTGCACCGGCGTCCTTCGGAATCGCGATCGACTTACGGCACGAGGTCGTAACGATCGAGATTCATAACCTTAGCCCACGCGGCGACGAAGTCGTTCGCGAATTTGCGGCCTGCGTCGGAACTTCCGTAGACTTCAGCCAACGCCCGCAATTCGCTGTTTGAACCGAAAATGAGGTCGACGCGCGTGCCGGTCCATTCGAGGTCGCCGGTCTTGCGATCGCGCCGCTCGTACTCGTTGGGGTTCTCGTCGGAAGCGTTCCATTCACCGCTCATGTCGAGCAAATTCACGAAGAAGTCGTTCGTGAGCGTCTCCGGCCGATCGGTGAAGACACCATGCTTGGACCCGTTGGCGTTCGCTCCGAGAACGCGCAGGCCCGCGACCAAAACGGTCATCTCCGGTGCGCTGAGCGTCAAGAGCTGTGCCTTGTCGACGAGCATCATTTCCGCCGGAATGCCGTTAGCGTGTCTGACGTAGTTGCGGAAGCCGTCTGCCATGGGCTCGAGCACCGCAAATGATTCCACGTCCGTCTGCTCCTGCGACGCATCGGTGCGACCCGGTGCGAACGGAACGCCTACGTCGTATCCCGCATTCTTGGCAGCCTTCTCGACCCCGACGCATCCTGCGAGCACGATGAGATCGGCCACCGAGACGTTCTTGGCATTCGTTTTTCCGTTTGCTTGTGCGCCGTTGAACGAACGCTGAATGCCTTCGAGCGTTTTCAGCACCTTCGCCAATTGCGCCGGCTGGTTGACTTCCCAATCCTTTTGCGGCGATAGGCGAATGCGTGCGCCGTTTGCGCCACCGCGCTTGTCGCTGCCGCGGAACGTCGAAGCCGAAGCCCACGCCGTCGACACGAGCTCCGAAACGCTAAGTCCTGAATCGAGAATCTGCTTCTTGAGTGAGGCGACATCGTTCGCGTCGACCAGCGGATGATCGACGGGTGGAACGGGATCCTGCCAAATGAGCTCTTCGGCGGGCACTTCGGGTCCAAGATACCGCGGGCGCGGGCCCATGTCGCGATGCGTCAGCTTGAACCACGCTCTCGCAAACGCGTCGGCAAATTGGTCGGGATGCTCGTAGAAGCGCCGCGAGATCTTCTCGTAAATCGGATCGAAGCGCAGCGACAGGTCTGTGGTGAGCATGGTCGGCGCGTGGCGCTTGGATGGGTCGTGCGCGTCGGGCACCGTCGGAGCGCCATTCTTTGCCACCCACTGCTTGGCACCGGCAGGACTCTTCGTCAGCTCCCACTCGTTCTCGAATAACGACGTGAAGAAATTGTTGCTCCACTTCGTCGGCGTAACGGTCCATGTCACTTCGGGGCCGCCGCCGATCGTGTGCGCACCGTGCCCGGTACCGAATGCGCTCTTCCAACCCAGTCCTTGGTGAGCGATGTCCGCGGCTTCGGGGTCGGGGCCGACGTGCGACGGGTCGCCGGCGCCGTGGGTCTTTCCAAATGTGTGTCCGCCCGCAATCAGCGCGACCGTCTCTTCGTCGTTCATTGCCATGCGACGGAACGTCTCGCGAATATCGATTGCCGCAGCCAACGGATCGGGATTGCCGTTTGGTCCCTCGGGGTTCACGTAAATGAGGCCCATCTGCACGGCGGCAAGCGGATTCTCGAGCTCGCGTTCTCCGGCATAGCGCTCGTCGGCGAGCCACGTATCCTCAGCGCCCCAGTAAACGGACTCGTCCGGCTCCCATACATCGGGGCGCCCGCCTGCGAAGCCGAACGTTTTAAAGCCCATCGATTCCAGCGCGACGTT
>JASHZC010000095.1 GCA_030042755.1 Vulcanimicrobiota bacterium
CGTGTTCTTCCATGCGGGCATCTCGGCGCCGTAGCTTTGACCCATGATCGTCTGACCGTGCAAACCGTTCGAAACGACGGCGATCACCGCTTTTGGATCGCCGGTTACGAACGGATTGCCGGCCAGCGGCGGCGCGAGGCCCGGGCTCCCCTGACCGTTCGCTCCGTGGCAGCTCGTGCAATTCTGCGAGAAGACCTGCGCGCCGTTTGCACCGGCAGCGGCACCTCCGGCGGCGGCAGCGCCTGCGGCTGCCGTCGTTGTCGTTGCGGCTTCGGCCGGAGCGGCGAGAATCTGCGCTTCCGTCTCGGACGGTGGCCCGGAGGCCTGTTTTGTTTGGATGCCGATCTGCGCGTAAATCGACAGGCCGACGATTCCAACCAGCACGACGAACGTCGTCCACAGAATCGGCGCGCGCGAACCAAACGAACGCGTCGTGCTGCGATCCAGCCACGGAAGAAGGAACACGATGATGAGCCCAACGGTCGGAACAATGATCGCGGCGAGCAATTCAGGGAACGGTCCGTTCCCCATGAAAATCGGCACGAGGTTAAGCAGGCCGAACAGCGACAAAAAATACCACGCGGGATACGGCACGAACATACCGTTTGTCGGATCGGCTTTCTGATCGAGAAACGGCGGAGCGATGAACGCCAGGCCCACGATGATGATGAACACGAAAAACGACGCGGCACCGTCCATGAACATTTGATCCGGCCAGAAACGTCCCGGGCGCAGCTTGCGCGGATCGTCGGTGACGGGGCCGGCCGGTCCGTTATGACGGAAGATGGCAAGATGCGCGCCGACGAGCAACACGAGCACCGCGGGCATCAACCACACGTGCAAACCGAAGAATCGATTGATCGTGTTGGTCCCCATCGTCGTGCCGCCCTGCGCGATGGCTTGAAGGATACTTCCACCCGGCGGCAACCCCGCAATGTTCAGTGAGACTTGCGACGCAAAATAGGCATCCATGTCCCACGGCAGCAGATACCCGGTCAATCCGAGAACGAGCGTAACGAGCAAGAGCAGCACGCCGACGATCCACTGCAGTTCGCGAGGCGACTTGTACGCGCCCCAGATCAGCACTTGCAACAGATGCAGAAAAACGAGCGCGATCATTGCCGACGCGCCCCAGTAGTGCAGCGAGAGCAAGAAGTGCGTCCACGGATTCAGGTAAATCGCGCGCGTTGATTCCCATGCGGTCGCAGCCGACGGCGCATAGAAGAAGGTAAGAAAGATCCCGGTCACGATTTGCAGGATCATCGCGAAGAGCGTCGCGCTGCCGAAGACGTACCAATAACTTGCGCCGCCGGGAACGTCTTCGGTTAGGAACTCCTTCGCCATCGAGACGAAGCCGGTACGCGACTCAATCCAGTTGAGCATCGATGTGCGAGTCCTTCCTTACGACTGATACGAGATGATCACGCGGTTCGGGATCGACGTTTGATAGCGGATCCACATGATTTGCGCGGTGCCGCTCTGCTCCCGAAACGGCAACGGGTCCATGCCGCGCGGCGCGGGTCCGACCAAATGCTCGCCTTCCAGGTTGAACTGCGAACCGTGACACGGGCACTGGAAGCGGTTTACGCTGTCGTGCCATTCGGGGCGGCATCCAAGATGCGGACAGATCGGGCTGAGGATCACGAAGTTCATGTTGACGATGTCATAGGTGCCGTCTGCGTACGGAAGCGACGTTGCCCCGCCGAAATCGGTGCGCGACGAAAGGAATTTTTCCGCGCTCGGAACTTTGATGCCCCACACGTATTCTCCCGACGCTTGCTCGGGGAGGTACGAATCTGTCGCTTTGAGCGTGAATTCCAGCTTGATCGGCTTGTCGGTCGCGGCCTGGAGCGACTTGAACTCGTCCGCGCTCAGCGGCGCCCACGTACCCTTGCTGCTCGCGCTCTCCGGAAGCAGCGATCCGACGACGGGTATGGCAAGAACGACGCCGACGGCCGCGCCGATGAACAGCGTCGCGCCGGCCATGAAGGAGCGCCGGCTTATTTCCTCGGGTGTACCGGGATCGTCGTATGCGCTATAAATCTTGCGGTGTGCCCCTTCTGGGGCACCCGCGGCGAATTCTTTGGACACGTCAACTCTCCGGAAAGCGATGATTTGGGGCGACCCGCTAGCCCAATTCCTAAGGATTGTACGGCCGCCCTCCAGTCCGATGCTACCGGGAAAGTCAACGAATCGGCAGTCCCGTTGCTTCGGAGACGGCCGCGAGTTTGTCGGGGTTGCGTGAAACATAAATTGCGGCAATTTTTTCGCCGCGGGATTCGAGGGCCCACAGTCCATCGAGCGCACCATCGACGACCAAAAGGAAGCCCGGGAGTCCGTTGATCGTAGCAGGACGCACCTCGGCGCCGGCGGCACCTTTCTGCGCGACTCCGTGAAGGAAACGACCGACGTGGTCGGGGCCATACAGCGGTTTGAGCGCGGCGGGCTTTTTGCCGCCGCCGTCGGTGAGCAACTGGACGTCTTCGGTGAGAATCGCGGTGATTTGCGCGATGTCCCCGGAAAGGACCGCAGTCGTAAAGCGCGCGCGCACGACATCGGCTGCCGGCGGGGGAGCAACGCGCCGCGGCGTGTCCTCGCGAATCGCGCGTCTCGCGCGCGAGGCCAAGCGCCGAACGCTCTCCTCGCTGCGTTCGAGCGTTCGCGCGATTTCGTCGAACGGCACGTCGAGCCCATCGTGCAGCAAAAATGCGGCGCGCTCAAGCGGCGAGAGCCGTTCGAGCGCAAGGAGAAACGCGAACGAAATGTCCTCTGCAATCGAAACGACATGCTCGGGTGCAGCCGTTTCATCCACGAGAATCGGCTCGGGCAACCACGGTCCGACGTACGTCTCGCGCGATCGTTTATTCGCACGGAGCCGGTCCAGTGCGAGATGGGTGACGGTTGCCCGCAGGAAGGCATGCGCGTCGCGCACGCTATCGCGGTTGCCGCGATGCCAGCGTACGAACGCATCTTGCACGACGTCTTCGGCATCGGTCATGGTGCCGAGCATGTGGTATGCGTGTCGCACGAGTGGTCCGCGCTCTCGCTCGAAAAGTTCTTGCGCTTCCGTCATACCGGTTGCGGGACGACCTCCGTGGATCCGACGCGAATGCGGCTGCACGCGTGCGCTGCGCCGAGCGCGTACTTGAACGCGGGATAGAATCCGGCGCCTGCGATTCCGTACGAGAGTGCGACGATTGCGCCTTTCCCGAAGCGTTTGACGATTGCTTCGCGCGCGGGCGTATCCCAGCCGTCGCGCGTCACGACCGATCGCGCGAAATCAATGGCAAGACGCACATCGTCGGTCATGGCATCGCGGTTTTGCTCGAGCACTGCGGCGATCAGTTCGGGGCGCATGCCGCTGCGCTCCGCCATCTTCACCCCGAGTTGCAGACACGGACCGCAATCGCCCGCGCGCGAAGCGACGAGCGTTGCGGCCCAATACACGTCGTTGGGACAGCCGCCACGATAGGACGAGACTTTTCCGAGTCCCTGGAGCGGTTTGACAGCCTCGATACCGACTTCGTCGAGAATCTCGCGCATGTACGAGACGTCGTATCCCCATTCGCGTTCGTATTTGTCGAGGTACCGTTTGGCAATCCATTTGAGCATCGATGAATCCTCCGCTCCCTGGACGCCATAGCCGACTAAAACGTGACTCGGGCCTACTGCGACGTTAGATCCTCATCGAGAATCCAGCCCTCGCGGCCGGACATCGCACCGCCCGTCATCCGCACTCTGGTTAAAGCAACCGGCTGGCCGCCGGGGCAAACGACATTGCGAGGCGCCTCACGCGTCACCGTCGTGCCTGAGGCGACAAACGCAACCGCGGCGCTATCGGCTACTTCATCGGAGTGCCCCGAGCGCAACGAGGAGAGTTGATGGCAGAATTGTCGCAACGTGCTCCAGACCGCAACCGTTTGCGCGCCGTGCGCGTCCCGCACGCGAGCCTTCCGACTTTCGCGATCGAGCGCTTCAACGAAATCGTCGTTCGAGTTGGCCTCGGCAGCGAGTTCGCCGCGCGTCGATGCGTCGAAACGTCCGTTTGCAGCGAGCGTTCGATACAGGCGCGATGACTCCGCATACCAGCGTCGTTCGGTGACGCGATCGGCGTCTTTCGCGTTTCGCGCGATGTCGGCAGCCGAACGAAAATCGTCGGCGGCCGCTCGCACGAGCACATCGTGAGCGCTCCGGCTCTGCTGGCGCGTCGCGCACGCGAGCGCTGCATTCGCTGCTTGCGCGTACACGCGCATCGCTCGGGTCGTGTCGCCGCGCTGAAGATAGACGTACACGTGGTCGGTGGCGTGCAGCGCGTCGCCGCTGCAGGAAGCAGCTGCTCGGCCGATCGAGGCGCACGCGAAAACGAGGGCCAGGACAGCGTCCTTGCTGCGGCTCATCAGGACCTCCACTCTTTTAAATGTCGAGTGCTCTGCGTTCGAGCAAACGCTCGAACGACGCTGTTACCAAGACTACCCGGAGCGAATACGCTTGTGAATCGTCGTGCGCTCGCTCGGCTGTAGAGGGGTCGACAGCCGCAATTGTCCTAGACTTTGTAGCTGTGGAGGCCGCTGATCCAGATGTTGACGCCGAGGTAGGTGAAGATCACGAGCAAAAACCCGATGACGCTGATCCAATTGGTACGTGCGCCGCGCCAGGCGTTGCGCGTGTGCAAATGCATGTAGGCAAGATACACGATCCACGTACAGAGCGCGGCAGTCTCCTTCGGATCCCATTGCCAATACGCACCCCACGCTTCTTTCGCCCACGCGGCGCCCGTAATGATGCCGATCGAGATGAGCGGCAATCCGATCGCAACGGCGCGATAGACGATGACGTCGAGCTGCGCGAGCGGCGGCAACGACTGCAGCCACTGCGCGGTGACGTTTCCCGATGCCGCGGCAGCTTCGAGCGCGGGTGTGTCGCCGCGAACCTTCATGGTCATCCCGGTCCCAGCCAACTCGACGGTTGCCGATGCTGCGGTGATGCGCGCTTCCGCGTAGTACTTGATCAGGTAGATCACGGAAAAGACGAACGCGACCAAGAACGCCGCGTACGACGACACGACGATCGGCACGTGAATCTTTGCCCAATACGATTGCAGCGACGGTACGGCCGGCATCGTACCTTCGTTCCACGTCACGCCGTAGGCGAGTGCGATCGCGGCGAGTGCGAGGACGAATCCGCCTGCAAACCACAGCTTGTATCGCCACGCGAAACCGATGAAGATCGCGACCGACATCGCAGCGAACAGCGAAAGCGAGCCGTAGAGGTTGAGCAGCGGCCAAATGCCGGTTAGTTCGTAACGCACGCCCAGCTGCGCGAACTGCGCGACGCAGCCGACGACGGCAAGCGGCGCCCCGAGGTTACGGAGCCAGGTTTCGCGCGAAAAGAAGTATACGAGCAGGGCGAGCGCGCCGAAAATGTAGCACGCGATCGCAACGATCATCAGCAGCTCGTCTGCTTGCAAATGTCCGTTCATGTGGCCTCCGCGCGAAGTTCCAAAACGAGAGCTCTGAACTGCGACTCGAACATATCGTATCCTTTGACCGTCGTTGCGGCCACACCAACCGTCCAGCGGCCGTCCGGAGCCGGGTCGATCCGCGCGTAAAGCCGTGCGGGTAAGAAGTAAAACGAGATCAACAACCCGGCGACGAGGACGAGCGCGCCTATCCCGACCAACGGGATCCCCGGATCGTAGCGGTACTGAAATCCGCTGTAGAGCAAATAGCGGTCCGGTACCATTCGCCAGCCGCCGCCAAGATCGACCCACGAGTGCAGCGGTACGATCGCGCTACCGGTCTGCGCGCCGCCGTCGATCACGGTTACGATGACCGCCGGATCGTTCACCCGGGGATCTGCCGACGGCATGCCGCTCGCGCGATCCACCGTTGGTACGAATCGATCGTAGCTGACGCTGAGGCGCGTGCCGGGCACGTCGAAGCTGTCGCCTTCGAGCAAGACGCGTTGCGAGAGCGCCGGGACGTCCTTTCCGTTGTGCGTGACGTGAAACCGCATCGCAAAACCGTAACTCGCCTGATAGTAGAGCGTTCCATCGACGTCGATCGGATGGTTGACGCGCACGACCATCGGCTTCGGCACGCCGTCGTTTCCGGTCACCGTTACGTGCGAAACGTAATCGGTGGGCTGATAGACCATTCCGCCCTTGGTCAGCACCGGCGTGATCGTGTAGGCGAAATTATCGAGCCGCAGGATTGCTTTGGTTTGGGGAATCTCGACCGATTGTCCGGTCACGGCCACGGTTTCACCGGA
>JASHZC010000096.1 GCA_030042755.1 Vulcanimicrobiota bacterium
TGCGCATTTGGGCTCGCGTACTTGCGATTGAAGCGTTTCGATCGCGCCGAGGCGGCATATCTCGAGGTTCTGACGCGCTTCTCGACGGCATACGCCGCTCCCGAAGCGCAATACTATCTCGGCGTGACACGGTACCGGCGCGACCCGGACAGCGACGAGCTGCTTACGCAGTGGGGCAAGCTGCGCTCTCGATATCCAACCAGCGAATACCGCGTCAAGCAGTCGTTCAAGGACTTTCCGTAACCTTCAAGCGACGCGCGAATTCAGACTTTTTTCACGTCGGTCGCGTATCGTTGGGACATCGCTCTCACCAGATAGGGATCGGCCGGGCTCCACCCTGCACCCGGCCGGTCCCGCAACGCGCGTGGGCTAGAACGTTTGACCCTGAATGGCGAACGATATCCGCCCGCCCGCCTGGCCGTACGCGATATCGACCCGCGCCGAGTTGCGATAGATGATGCCGATCCCCGAATCGGGATGCCATTGGAAGGTGGGCAATGCCCAGGGCTGATTTCCGTCGCGGATGCGGTTCGCGCTGGTCTCGGTGAAGAACGCGAACTTGAAGACGTATGGCCGGGCGTCGTCGAGACGATACTCGGCTGTGAGCGTTTGGGCGTCGGTTCCGCAAAAGCCCTTTGGATACGCGCGGGAGGTGCCGCAGACCAGAAAACTGTCGGGCACGACGCCGCCGGTGCGCGCGGCGAACGCGTGCAGCGCGAGGGTTGACGAGCCGACCGCGATGTATCGCGCAACGTCGCCGGTATAGCTCTGATACTCGCTCGTCGCCCCGAACCATCCGGGTGCGTTGGAGACTTGAAAGCGATACTGCATGTCGCAATAGGGCGGGTACCATTGCCACGCCGGCGTCGTGCAAGCATGCGCAAGACCTGCCACCAGCACCGTATTGTGCGCCGGCGACTTGTAGGTCGGAAAGATCGACGAGGCGACGATTCCAGTGGACTCAGCGGTTGTCGATCGTAGCTGGCGCACGCCAAACTCAAGCTGCGTGCCATTGGTCCCGCGCGACAGGTACAACGCTTCGGTGCCGGCGGTCCAGCTGTAGATGTTGACCGCCTCGGGTGCAGATTCGCGGAAGACACCGCGCCCACCGAAGGTATCGAAGATAAAATCCGATTCATGCCCGCTCGAGGAGTTGACTTGCGTCGGGGTCGTGAACAGGACGCGAACCAGATTCGCTCGCCGGCTGAGTTGACTGTAGGTTGAGAAATTCGAGCCGCGATTGTCGATCGGCGGCGACGTTACGATGTATCCGATGCCTTGAATGGGAGCCGAGAGCGGCGTGTCGGCGTATAGGGGATGATCGGTCGGCCGGATCCACTTTGAGGTCACGATCCAATGGAGCGCTACGGTGTTCGCCGGAATCGCCGGCCCAAAAACCAACTGCGCTTTGAAACCGCCCAGCATGACCAGATTCGTGTAGTCGCGGTCGACCGCGCTCTGCTCGAGCACGGATCCCTTGCGCAGCGAGAGGTACGGCCAGACCATGCTCTTGTTGAGGGCCCCGTGCGTCTCGACCGTGACGTCGTCGATGACGGCACCGGCCTGCGCGACCGGGACGAGCGGGATGGAGAACGTCCCTTGCGCCGCCGCCCGCAAGGGCGGGGCGAGCAAAGATAGCGCGAGCAGGAGGGCTGCGCTGCGGGCGTACCAATAGGTCACACAAGAAACAACACCCGCTCGGACGCGCGGGTGCCGTCTGCTCGAATAATTTGATTGAAACTCGTTCCCGCCTCCCCCGGTTCAATTTGCGCTTTTTAAGCCTTTCGAGGAGGAGCCGATGAAACGCAATCTTCGTCTCGCATCCGTCGCCGCGCTGAGCTTTACGCTCGGAATCCTTTTGGCGCGCGTGCCGATCTCCGTCCGCGCAGCGGCGGCGCCGTTGCAACTCGCGGTAATCGACATAACGGCGATAGCGCCGGATGCGATGCCGACACCCACCAGCCTTTTCCCCGACCTACGATCGAAGACGCTGGTCGTGACCGACGGGATGTCCCTGGCTTTCCAAACGGGAACCGTTGCTAAACACTACCACGCCGACGCGAATGAAGTGCAGATCGTTCTCTCGGGCACCGGCAGTGAATGGCTCGGCGACAAACAGGTAGCGATCAAGCCGGGCACGCTCATCGTAATCCCCAAGGGAACCGTCCACGGGAACTGGATCGCGACGTCGCAGCCGCTCGAGCTGATCTCAGTCAAGACGCCGCCTCAAGCTCCAAGCGACGTGCACCTCGCCCCATGAGCTAACCGGTCGAGGGCAGGGCGATCCGCATACGGCGAGGAAGGACCTGTTCCTTTTTCCACGTCGCTTCGGAGGATGCTCATGCACAACATTCTGTTGCGCCGCGTGCTCATCGTAGCCGCGGCGCTCACTTTTGTCGCCGGGTGCTCCGGCAACTCGGGATCGGTTCAGCAGCCGGGCATGCGCGTGTTGCCCGGTCCGGCGGTCGCAGGTCCGATCGTCGTTCCCCTCGTGGTGCATCGCAGTAACCTGGTTCGCGGGTGGCCGTCGTCAAAGCGGAAGAAGAGACACGAGATTCTCTTCGTTGCCGACGAAAGCGACAGTACCGTCGAAATGTACGATCCGAGGAAGGCGAATCCGTCGCCGGAAGGCTCGATTACCGACGGCATCAGCACGGCGGTTCAGCTCGCCGTCGACAAGAAAGGCACCCTCTACGCCGCCAACTTAGGCAACGGTACCATTACCGAGTATCCGAAAGGCTCGAGCTCGCCAAGCGTGACGCTTAGCAGTGGCTTGGACGAACCCTACGGCATAGCAGTCGACTCAAAAGGTGACGTCTTCGCGAGCAATTTGGGCAACAACACGATCGTCGGTTACGAGCCCGGTGCCACCTCGCCGTATGAGACGATTAGCTTCAGCTCGGAGGGCCAGGCGGTCGGCATGGGAGTCGATGGCAAGGACAATCTCTGGGTGGCGTGTGATACCAGCAACGAGGTCTACGAGATTCCGGCGGGATCCTCGGCGCCGGTAAATGCCGGCCTCAGCGGTGTCGAAGGGCCGATCAGCGTTTCGTTCGGCAAAGCCGATCAGATGTTCGTTTCCAATTTCGGCGGCGAGAACGTTGCCGTCTACACCTACGGCACTACGAGCCCGGCGTACACGATCACGACCGGCATCGATGGACCTACCCTGAACGGGGTCACGTATTCGGACACCTACTTCCAGACGAACCAAGGCCTCAACGTCGTGGGCTATAAGAAGGGTGCAACCTCGCCTTTCTCCACGATTACCGGCATCAGTGGTCCCGCGGGGATCGCCTCATGGCCGCTCGTCCCCAAATAAACGCCTAGCAGTTACACGCTCGAGAAGGTCGCGCAGCACAACGGTTTCGTTGTGCTCGCGATCTTTTTGTGCTGCTAGGTCTCGTGCGGCTTCGGAATATAGCGGAGCTCGTCGGCGCGAAAGCGGTGCTCGACGAGCTCGCCGTCGGCTTTCCGATAGCGCACGACCACCGATCGCGTATCGACCTCGATCACCTGGCCTTCAATCCCGAGATTCTCGATATGGACGTGGTCACCGTACCTGAGCGTGTTCATAGCAGTCCGTCCTCGATTACAGGTAGCGTTCGATCCAGTCGAGCGTCACGCGATCGTAGCCCTGGATGTGAACGGGGTCGGTTGGGAAGTGGTGAGCGCCGGGAATCGCCACGAAGCGCACCGCCACGCCGCGATCGTTGAGCGCGTGGAAGAGCTCGTACGACTCCGCGGCCGGCACCGTCTCGTCGGCGGTGCCCGAGATGATCAACGTCGGCGTCGTGATCTGCGATGCGTACGTAATGGGCGATCCGGTGCGGTAGAGATCCGCGCTCGCGGGATCCATTGGCGTGCCGCCTAGCGAGTCGCGCGTCCAGGCGAGATTTCCGGCGGCGGACTCGTCGTACTCCGTCACCCAGTCCACCATCCCGTCGCCGACGACGGCCGCCTTCCAACGATGATCGTGACCGATGAGCCACGTCGTCATGTACCCGCCGTACGAGTGCCCGGTCACGGCGATGCGCGAAGTATCGACAATACCCATCTTTTCGATTGCGCCGATTCCGGCGATCACGTCGCTTCCTGGACCCGATCCGGGATCCCGAAAGATCGCGTGCTCGTGGGCGGAGCCAAGATTATCGCTGCCACGGTAGTTCGGCTCGAAAACGATCCATCCACGAGCGGCGAAGAGTTGACGCAGCACTTCGAAACCGCGCGTGGTCGAGGCCTCGGGGCCGCCATGGATGCGCAAGACCAACGGATACCGTTTGGTCGCGACAAAGTTCACGGGGTAGGTGAGCAGGCCGTCGGAGCGTTGGGCGTCGGGAGCGGTCCAAACGATCTCTTCGCTTCGCCCAAAGCTAAACCGCTCGAAAAAGCGGTTGGCGAACGTAAGACGTTTCGGCGCCGAGGCCTCGACCGACGTGATGTAGACTTCGGGCGGAAGATCGGTGCGGCTGGCAACGAAAGCGATCGTCCCATTGCGCGCGATGCTGAACGACTCGGGCGAAAGCGGTCCTAGGTCGAGACGCCTTGCCGCACCCTGGCGCGGCTTGAACCAGAGCGTATTGGTCACGCCCTGCGGCGCGAGAAGCAGCAGCGCGTCGCTATTCGGCACGAACGCGGCTTGCACCACGTCCGCGTCAAAGTCAGCTGTAGCGTCGCGCTGAGCGGCCGCGGACGAGACGAAGACGTCCAGATCGCTGATGGGCCCCGGGCCGCGGGGCGACAAGTACGCGACGGCGTCGCGATCGGGCGAGTAGACCGGCTGGTACTCGTATTTCTGGTGCGAACCGATCGCGCGAATCGCACCGGTAGCGGCGTTGACCGCGGCAATCGTCGTTTCGTCGCTGTCGGAATCGTCCGCATCGGCTTGTTTCGTGAAGGCGATGGACGTGCCGTTGGGTGACCACGACGGATCGGTCGCCGCGCCGACGAAGGGCGGCGCCGCTTCCAGGACGCTCCACCTCCCCTCGGTAAGACGGCGGGCCGGTCCGCCGTGCGCCGCAACCAACCAGATGTGCGACGGGAGCGGCTTGGCCGACGTGAGATAGCCGTCGTCGTGCACGTCGAAGAGATTTTTGCCGTGTGCGACCGCCTTGGCATCGGCCGGTGCGTCTTGCGTCACGAAGGCAAGTAGCGTCCCGTTGGGACTCCAGGCAAACTGCTCGACGTCGTTGGGGCCGTGCGTCAGTTGACGCGGCGCGCCGCCGGCCGCGGCAACGACGAAGAGCTGGTCCGTATCCTTGACTTTCGCCAGATAGGCCACGCTCTCGCCCGAGGGCGACCAGCGCGGCGATTCGAGCTTCGGCTTTCCCACCGCGATCGTGCGCGGCGCACCGCCGTGCACCGAAACGATGCGCAGGGAATCGTTGTAACGATCGTGGATGAAGTCCGGCACCCCTAGTACGTAGGCGACGCGGTTGCCATCGCCGGAAATCTGTGCGTCCTCAATCGAAACAAGATGTCGAACATCGGCGAGGGTCAGCGTGAGCGCCGCGACCAAGAACGTCATGCCGGAGAAAATAGACGGGCGGCGCTGGGCAGACCTTCATTATAGGTAGGATGAATGTGAACGCTCTCGTCGAGGGTGTGCCAAGTGGCGCCATTCTGAATGTGGGCTAGGACGGTGTGTACGATTTCGCCGGCTTCGTAGCCGACCAACGTTGCGCCGAGCAGCCGATCGTTCGTTGCGTCGATCACCAAGCGGAAGAAGCCGTTGAGCTCATTCCATTCGATCGCTCGCGCGACATCGTGCAAGGGCAGCGTCACGGCCTTCGCAGCACGGCCCTGCCGTTGCGCCTGTTCCAGCGTAAGTCCGACGCGCCCAACCTGCGGGTCGGTGAAGACGGCATAGGCGAGTGGGCGATCGTTACGGGTGCGCTTTCCGCCGGCCAGGATGTCGAGCAGACGGCGATGGTCTTCCCACGACACGTGCGTGAACGCCGGCTGGCCCGCGACGTCGCCGACTGCAAACACCCCCTCGCAGCTCGTATGGAACTGATCGTCGACCTGGATATAGCCATGGGAGTCGGTCGCGACTGCGCTCGAAGCGAGCTCGAGACGAGCGGTGTTCGGCGTGCGTCCGGTCGCGACCAGCAGCGCATCGCCGTCGAGTACTCGACCGTCGGCGAGCGTTACCGCGAAGCGGCGACCGTCGTGTTCGACGCGGACCGTATGTGCGTTGAAATGCAAGCCGACTCCGTCTTGCGCCAGCGACCGCGTCAACGCGTCGCTGACGTCGGGCTCCTCATGTTCGAGCACCCGAGACTGCGTGTGGATCAGCTGCACGTCGGCTCCGCAGCGCGCCATTCCCTGGCCGAGTTCGAGACCGATGTATCCGGCGCCGAGCACGAGCAGCCTTTGCGGCAGTGCGCGCAAATCGAAGATCGTTTTATTGTCGATGTACGGAGTCTGCGCGAGGCCGTCGATCGACGGAATTACGGCCGAGGTTCCGGTGTCGATGACGACGAGCGGAGCGCTCACGGTCGTGTCGCCGGCTTGGAGCGTGCGCGGACCTACAAATTTTGCCTCGGCGTGAATTACTTCCACATTCGCGGCTTGCAAACCGCGGGCGACGGCCTCCCGAAACGAGCGAACGATGTCGTGCGTGCGCTGCATTACATGGTGGAAGTCGACGACGACTTCGGCTTGCACGCAAATCGCAGACGCGCGTCTAGCGCGCCCGGCCGCGTGCGCGCTCGCCAGGAACGCCTTCGAGGGCGTGCAGCCGTAGTTGACGCAGCTACCGCCGAGCTCGTCCCGTTCGAACAGCACCACGCGCTTGCCGCGTTTCGCGAGCGTTTCGGCGAGCGGCGCGGCAGCTTGGCCGCTTCCAACGATAGCGACGTCGACGGTCCTATTACGCATCTCGATCGGCGTTGTATTCCTCTCTCCTGTCAGAGCTTCCGCTTGGCCGCTGCGCGATGAGGACAGTTCAGCACGGCGTGGAAGATAAGCAACGCTGAATGAAACCGTCCGGCAGCGGCATGGTTGTTGCGTCAACCGCGGCAGCCGTACTCCTGGTCACGGCCCGTGCGGCGGCGTGCAGCGCAACCGCGGCACCACTCGACGGGCAAAATCAGTCTCCACCGAATTTTACGTTTGAGATGGACGTTGCCATGCGAATGCGTCATTTTCCATGGCTCGGCTATCATATGCGAGGCGTCGGCAGATACGAGCCGGGGGAATCGTACGTGGTTCACTTTAGCAACCTGCCTTGGTTCGCGCCGCGCAAACAGCACGATGCCGATCTCTCGATGCTCGATCCGGCGCTCTGGCCAACTCGCTTCACCTATCAGGACGTCGGTGAACGGAATGGAAATACGATGTTCGACCTGCGCTCCGTCGAAGATCCGACGTTGACGAGCGCGACCGTAGGCCTTGGTCCGAGTTGGTGTGCACGTCAGGTTGAGGTCACCTATAACGATGGCACTCGGATAACGATGAACGTGAAATTCGGCGACGTTGATGGGTTCAGGCTTCCGACTTCACTGACCGCAGACATCGACGAGCCGCACATGGCGCTTTCCGCTAACGCCGACTTCACCAATTACGCGTTTGGTTCGAGCTCGCCCGGCCCGTCGCCGACGCCTTTAAGCTCGCCGCCGGCCAGGCTAGCCCTTCCCTAAAAGTGGGAACAATTCGGGCTGGTCAGCTGCTCGAGACTTAGGTTCCGTTGCGCAGTTAAGGAGGTCACGATGATGCCCGCACGCTTGATTTCCGCGCTCGTGGCGATCGCGTTCGCCGGAGCTGTTGTTCCGCCGGCTGCGGCAGTCGGCTCGCCGCAGAATTTTGAGGTGACCCAGCGAGTGCAGCCCCATCCCATGCCGACGGTCGGGCCGTGGAGGCCAAATCGTCCGCCGGCGTACCGCCCGCCCAGCCCTGGATGGCGTCGACCGACGTGGGCGAACCGTCCGCGACCGGCTTGGGCGCGCAACAACGGCTGGAGGGCGGGTTCCGTCTTGCTAAATCCACGTCCGATCGGCGGTCCATGGGGTTGGAACCGCGGCGCGCGCTGGGCCCCGCGTCCTAACTACTGGGGTGGCGGCTTCTGGGGTCCGTTCGCGCCGTTCGCGCTCACCGCCGGTGCGGCACTGTGGCAGCAGACGCGTTTCACGTCCCCGTCATCCGGCAGCCCCGGCTGGCAGCTCTTCCAAGCCTACGGTCTTACGCCGGCCCGATGTGGGGCGCAGAATCTGGTTTATATCTACGGGCCCAATGACGGCGTCATGTGCGCGTACCCAAACATGTACGTGCAGGCAGGTTTCTATTACGTCGATCCCGAGACGCTTCAGCTTTTTGTGATGTGATCATCGCCTAACAAACGTTCTTGGCTTCGATTCGCTTCAACTTGCACAGCCACATCAAAAACGCCGTCGGGAATAATACCGCGGGTGCGAAGCCGAAAAGTGCGTAGACGAGCCGCAGAACAGTACCGCCGGGCGCTCCGATATGAATGGCGTACACTGCCGCCCGGATGCGCCATAACAGTGGGAACGTGCGGAGATCGTAAACTTGCACGACGCCGCCGGTGTTGGTGTTTACGGCTACGTAGCTGTACCCGTACGGGTCGGGGTCTCCGGGCACGCGCTTTCGTACGACCAGCGTACCACGCGCCGGCAAATAGACCATCGTGAGTTGGCCGGGAAGCGCCGTATTTCCGATTTGCGCGAGCTTGTCGAAGCTCAGCGAAGACGCGCGCGCCGGAAAAGGGAATATCGGCTCGGGCGGCTCGGGCCACAGAACCTGACCTGCCGCAGTCAACGACCACATCACGAGAAATGATACGGCCGTGATGCCGACGATCTTGTGCACGTCGTAGCTGACACGATAGGCCCCGCCCCGCAACTTAGTCGTAAAGGCGCGCCCCATCGCGCGCCACCCCGGCCACAAACACAGACCCGTGACGCCTAGAAGAATGAGACTCAGTCCGGCAATTCCGTTGACTTCGGCGCCGGTGTCTCCATAAAAAAGATTGCCGTGGAGATTGTAAAGGATTCCAATCGGCGTACGTTCCCAGACTACCGTTTTCAGGATCATTCCCGTGTAAGGATCGACGAGTGCATCGAGCCGATTTCCGCCGTCATGCATGCTGAGGTCGTACGTACAGCCGCTCTCGCAGGACTCGAGAATATGATAAACGCGCTTACCTGGATTTGCATCTTCGACGGTCGCGACCAGTTGCGTGAGGGAAACCTTCCGTTGGCCGATGGGGACGCGAAGCATCAAATAGTCGCGATACCCGCTGATGTGGTCTTCGAGTAGAAGGAGCAGTGAGCCGCTGAGGCACACGACGATCAGATAGGCGGCGAAGATAAACCCGGTATACTGGTGCAGTAGGAGCAGCAGTTGGCGAAGCCGTCGCTTAGACATGCGGACGCGTTCGCTTGAATTCACCGTAGGTCACTTTGACGAGCAGTATCCAGGCACGGTTTTTAGCGAAGTGCGAGCCAACCCTGGAGCCCCTGGCCCCGGCGTCCCTACTAGTGTGGGTCCCGGCATCCGGCACCGGGCCGGCAGCTCTCCCGCCGACGGCGTCATGTGCGCGTGCCCGAGCGTGAACGTGCAGGCCCGGTTCATTACGTCGATCCCAAGGCGCTGACCGAAACATGAATTTTCCATGAGAATTCTGAGCGTTAAGGCCCGCATAACGCCTCCATAATCCGAACCCGCCATCGTCGGAAGATGAACGCACGCACGGCAGTGAGTGTCGCGGTTGCCGTTTTTGTTGCGGCCGCGTGCGCGACGCCTTTTTCTCGCGTATATGCTCAAACGGTGACCGCGGCTACGATTACCGGCCTGGTCCTCGAGACGAGCGCCGGCCTCCCGGTGGCCGGCGCGACCGTGGCGCTTCGGCGGGGCGATCAGGTCCTTGCGACGACGACGACCTCGAGCAATGGGTCCTTTTCGCTTGCGCAGGTGGCCCCCGGCAACTACACGCTGCTCATCTCCGCGAGCCGTTTCCAAACGCAATCGGTCCGGGTGCACGTCGCGGCCCGGCAGCCA
>JASHZC010000097.1 GCA_030042755.1 Vulcanimicrobiota bacterium
CGGTGCGACGCCGCCCGCGTGGTCGCCGTGCGGATGCGAGAGCACGATCGCGTCGACGTGATGGATGCCTTCGCGAATCAGAAACGGGACGACGATGCGTTCGCCCACGCGCTCGGCAACGGACTGATCGCCCTGAGGACCGCGCTCGAGGCGTCCTCCGGCGTCGACCAAAATCGCGTGATGCGCCGGTGTTTCGATGACGATCGCATCGGCTTGGCCGACGTCGAGCACGGTGATCTTCAAACGCGAGCCGAGCGGCAGCGGCGGCCACAGTACGAGCGACGTCGCGATGCACCAGAGCGCCAGCGCCGGTGTACTCGCGCCTCGTTTCATCAAGGGAAGCGCAGCCAGCAAAGAACCCTCGTAAAACGCGATGCACCACACCGGCGCGGGCGTCATCACAAACGTCGACGCCGGCAATTGCCCGAGCGTGCGCACGACACCGATCGACCATGCGATGATCCATCCATTAACGTTGGCGCACGCTTGTGCAAGAGGCCCGCACCACGAGAGCGCAAGTTGCGCCGCGCCGAGCAGCATCGTGAACGGAACGCACGGCACGACTGCCAGGTTGGCGACGAGCGCATAGCTCGACCACTGCAGGAAGATCGCTGCAGTGATCGGCCAGGTACCGAGTTGTGTCGCGATCGTCAACACCAGTGCTTCGCGTACGCGCTCCGGAAGATGAAATCGCTCGACGAGCGTTTCGATCGTACCGGAGAGCGCAAAGATGGACCCGACACAGCAGAACGACAACCAAAACGACGGAGCCGCGATGCTGCCCGGGATTGTCACGAGCACGGCACACGCGGCGACGATCAGCGAGTTCCACGAAAACGCAGGTCGTCCGCACGCGCGTGCCGCGAGCGCGCAACTGGCCATGGTTGCGGCACGCAACGCGGGCAATTCGAGCCCGCTGAAGACGGCGAACGCCCACACCGCCGCGATACCGGCGCAACACGCGCTTATGCGGGGAACGCGCATCCGCGCGCATAGCCACGCAACAACGAACGCAACCAAACCGACGTGCAGGCCCGCGGTGACAAGAACGTGGACCGTACCGGTTTCCTGAAATTCCGCGCGCAGATCCGGCGGCAGCTGCGCGCGTTCGCCCCAAAGTTCGCCGGCAACGATCGATGCAGCGGGCTCGCCGAGGCGCGCTCGCAGTTCGTCGTGCGCGCGGGCGCGCAGCCGCGCAAGCATCGCTTGCCACGACGTGCCATATCCGAGCGTTGTGATAAGGCGCGCGCTTTCGATGCGCGCCGTAATGCCGTGCTCGCCTTCGATCGCGCGCTCGCTGGTTTCGCCTGGATTGCGCGCGTCGTCGAGTGGCGAAAGCCGCCCGCGAACGACCGCTCGCATGCCGTTCGGAACGTCGTCGGTCAATGAGATGAGTGCCACGGGGCCGCCATCGACGGCAAACGTGTAGGTAAAAAGACCCTCGTCAGCAGGTCGTGCTGCAAGTACCGTTCCGGCAAAGCGCATCGTGCGCGTTTGCCGCACGGGCTCGCGTGCGTGCTCCCGCCACCACGACACCGACAACGCCACGCCGACGAGGGCGGTCAGCATGGCTGCTCGAAACAGGCGACCCTGGGTGGACCGTACAGTCACCCGCCGCCTCTGCGTCCGCGCGCGGCGATAACTAGTCGATTTTAAGGAAGAAAGCCGTGCGTATCATTGTCACCGGCGGGGCCGGATTCATCGGATCCCATATCGTCGATGCGTATCTTGCTGCCGGACACGACGTGCTCGTGCTCGATTCGTTATGGGAGCACGGTGGCGGTCGTCGCATCAACGTTCCGGAACGCGCGACGTTCGTGCACATGGACGTGCGCGACGAGAACATCATGCGCATTTTCCAGGAGTTCAAGCCGGAGATCGTTAGTCATCATGCGGCGCAACATTCGGTCGCGATCTCCTCGCGCGATCCGAAATACGATGCCGACGTGAACGTACTCGGTATGCTCAATGTCCTCGATGCATCGCTGAAGGTCGGCGTGAAAAAGGTGATCTTTGCGTCGAGCGGAGCGACCTTCGGGAATCCCGACCATTTTCCGATAACGGAAGAGACTCCGCAGCGGCCGACATCGCCGTACGGCATTACCAAGATGGTTACCGAGCACTACCTTCGCTTTTACAAGGCGGAGAAAGGCCTCGATTTCACCGTACTACGATACGGCAACGTGTACGGTCCGCGTCAGGATCCGAATGGCGAGGCCGGCGTCATCTCGATCTTCATCGGCAAATTTCTCAAACACGAAGGCGTGCGCATCGATTGGGATGGCGAGCAAACGCGCGACTACGTCTTCGTCAAGGACGTTGCGAACGTGAACGTCATCGCTCTCGAGAAGGGCTCGGGCGGCCTGTACAACATCGGCACGAACATCAAAACGAGCGTAAATCAAATCTATCGAGCGCTGGTGCAAATCAGCGGCTTCGAAGCGCCGGTAACCGCGGGACCGCGCCGGCAAGGCGATCCTCGAGACGCGCAGATCGATCCGGCGCTTGCGGGGCGCGAACTCGGTTGGAAACCGGCAACCCCGTTACTCGAGGGCATGCAGCAGACTTACGACTATTTCCGCGCGCTGGTACCCGCGCAGAACTAACGCTCGTTCGCGACGTGCTCGGGACGAAAACCGATGCCGACGAGATAGGCGGGAATGCGGCGAAGCAGAGGAATCGCGGTGAGGCGGCGCAACAAAAGTGGTGCGTGCTTCGGCAGAGTCTTCGATCCGAGTACGTTCGTAATGATGCGCCGTTGAATCAGCACTTGGAGATCCTGCGTCATAATCGTGGGGAAGAGCCGGCGGCGCTGCACGCGTTCGAGAACATCGTCTCGAACGAGTCCCGGTTGGACTAGGGCAGGCGAAATGGTGTTCGCCGTGGCGATCGCGTCTTGGATGGCCAGATTGATGCCGACGCCGCCGATCGGCGACATTGCGTGTGCCGCATCGCCGATGAAGAGCATTCCGCGCGTGTACCATGGATAGAGGCGATCGACCACGACGGTCAGCAGCTTGACGTCGTCCCAGCTTTTCAACTCGTCGACACGATCTGCGACCATTGGCGCGACGGCTGCGACCTCGGCCTTGAACGCGTCCAGGCCGCGAGCCCGAATTTCATCGGCAGTACCTTTGGCGATCACGTATCCGCACTGCCAGTAGTCGCCGCGATCGATCAGCACCATGATGGAACCGGCTCCGACATACCCGAACGCCGCGTTCTTATCGCCTGGACGACGCGATAGACGCAGCCAGAGGATGTCCATCGGTGCGCCCAGGTCGCGCGGCTTCATTCCGACCGCGGCGCGCATCGTCGAATGCCGTCCGTCACACGCGATGACGACGTCGGCCCGAATATCGAGCTCGCCGGTGGGATCCGTCGCGCGAACGCCGGCAATGCGATCGTCTTCGTGGATCGCATCGGTCGCCGCGGTGTTCATAAGCAACTGAAACCCTGGATATGCGCGCCCCTTTTCCGCCAGAAAATTCAGAAAATCCCATTGCGGCATGACCGCAATGTATTTCGTTCGCGCCGGCACCGCAGAGAAGTCACCGATCGTGATCGTGTCGGAGCCGATGTGCCCCTGAAGTACGCGAATCTCGGAATGCGGGCGTTTCAGGAAGTCGTCGAGCAAACCGAGTTCGTCGAGAACCGTCATCGTCGACGGATGCACTGTGTCGCCGCGAAAATCGCGTAAGAAATCGCCGTGCTTTTCGAGGACGGCGACCGAGTGACCGGCGCGCGCCAAGAGATAACCGAGTACGATTCCGGCCGGGCCGCCGCCGACGACGCAGGCGCGGACCGTCATCGTCCGGCGCTCGTTCATCCCGCGACCAAATTCACCAGCTTATCCGGAACGTAGATACGTTTACGCAGCTCTTTCCCGTCGAGTTGCGCGCGGACGTGCGGGTCGGCGAGAGCAAGCGCAAACGCTCGATCCTCATCGATTCCGGGCTCGGCATTGATGCGGGCGCGAATCTTGCCGTTTACCTGCACGACCAGCGTGATCTCATCGACCGCCAGCGCTTCATCGTCGGGTTCGAGCACCCGCTCCAGATGAATCGACGTGTCATATCCCATGCGCGACCATAGTTCGTCGGCGATATGCGGAGCGTAGGGTGCGAGCACGAGCGGAAGCGCGTGCACGGCATAGAGGAACGCCGGCGATGCGGGATCGTTTTTTGCAAATGCCGTCATCGCATTGACCAGCTCGTCGAGCTTGGCGATCGTTGTGTTGAAGTGGAATCGCCGCGACGAAACTTCGTCGATGCCCGATTTTGCGGCAACGTGGACAGCGCGTACTAATGCGCGCTCTTGCGGCGTGCGCATCGGCGGCAACACCCGCGGCGAGACGGCTTTGGCGAGCTTCACATTCGGTTCGCACGCCCGCCACACGCGATCAAGGAAGCGCACGCGGCCGCTGATCCCCTCGTCGGTCCAATTACTGGTATCCTCGGGCGGCGTGACGTAGAGCAGGAACAAGCGCATTGCGTCGACGCCGTTGGTTTCCGCCGTCTCGTCGATACCGATGACATTGCCGCGCGACTTCGACATCTTCTCGTTGTTGTAGAGAACGAAGCCCTGATGGAAGAGCCGCTCGAAGGGCTCGTCTCTTCCTGTCACCCAACCCTCGTCGTGAAAGAACTTATAGAAAAAGCGCGAGTAGAGCAGATGAAGGACCGTGTGTTCGGCGCCGCCGATGTATTGATCGACGTTCATCCAATGCTTCGCAAGCTGCGAATTCCAGGGCGCATGGTCGTTGTGCGGATCGAGATAGCGCAGATAATACCACGACGACTCGAAGAAGGTGTCCATTGTGTCGCTCTCGCGCTGCGCCGGGCCGCCGCAGTTCGGGCAGGTCGTGTTGATGAATGCAGCGTCACGAGCGAGCGGTGAACCCTCGCCGGTGATCGGCACGTCGGGCGGGAGAAGAACGGGCAAATCGGTGTCGGGCACGGGGAGCTCTCCGCATCGTTCGCAATAGACGATGGGAATCGGCGTACCCCAGTAGCGCTGACGCGAAACGAGCCAATCGCGGAAGCGATAATTGATCGTTTTGCGTCCCATGCTCATGGCAGTCAGACGCTCGGCGAGCGCAATCCGGGCGCGTTCGCTCGACATGCCGCTGTAGTCGCCGCTTGCGACCAAACGGCCGTCGTCCACGAACGCGGCCTCGAGCGGTTCTTCGATCTGCGTTCCAGGCGTTACGATCACTTGCACGATCGGTAATCCGTGCTTCTTCGCAAAATCGAAATCGCGTTCGTCGTGCGCGGGGACGCCCATGACCGCGCCGGTTCCGTAGTCGGCCAACACGTAATTGGTCACCCAAATGGGAACGCGCTCGTGCGAGAGCGGATTGATCGCATATGCGCCGGTAAAGAGTCCGTCCTTCTCCATCAAGCTCGTGCG
The DNA here is from genome assembly GCA_030042755.1 of Vulcanimicrobiota bacterium. The sequence continues at coordinate 5,413 of JASHZC010000097.1, forward strand.
TTCGAGCTCGGATTTCGACGAGAGACTTTGCGCGAACGCCGCAATCGCTTCGGCCTGTTCTTTCGTAACGATCGACTTGAGCCGCTCGACAACGGGAAGCTCCGGCGCGATGGCGAGGAACGTTACACCGTAAATCGTGTCGATGCGCGTGGTGAACACGTCGATACGATCGTCGAGACCGTCGACGTCGAACGCAAACTCGACGCCCTCGCTGCGGCCGATCCAATTCCGCTGCGCGGTCTTGGTACGTTCCGGCCAGCCCGGCATATCGTCCAGCGACTGCAGCAGGCGATCCGCATAATCGGTGATCTTCAGAAACCATTGCGAAAGGTTTCGGCGTTCGACGAGGTGACCGCAGCGCCAACAGCGTCCATCGATCACCTGCTCGTTGGCCAGCACCGTTAGATCGTGCGGGCACCAGTTGACCGGAGCTTCACGTTTGTATGCAAGGCCGCGTTCGTACAAGCGCAAGAAGAGCCATTGGTTCCAACGATAGTACTCGGGCAAACACGTCGCGATCTCGCGCGTCCAGTCGTAGCTCGTTCCGATCAGACGAAGCTGGCGCTCCATGTTTTCAATGTTCGAGCGGGTCCACGTCGCAGGGTCGATGCCGCGCTGAATTGCCGCGTTCTCGGCGGGTAGACCGAACGCGTCCCATCCCATCGGGTGCAACACATTATAGCCGAGCATGCGCATCGTGCGCGCGATCGCGTCGCCGAGCGTGTAGTTCTTTGCGTGGCCGACGTGCAAATCGCCCGACGGATACGGCAGCATCTCGAGCACGTAGTATTTCGGCCGCGGATCGTCGTCGCGCGCAACGTAAATGCCGTCGCGCTCCCAGCGGGCTTGCCAGGCGCGTTCGATGTTGCGGAAATCGTAAGAATCGGCCATAGAAAGGATGGTACTTGGGATACGCTTGCGGCTGCTACCTTTCGGGTCGCAGCATTCGGCGTGAAAGTAGGGTCGATGAAACGCGCACTTGTCCTCGTCGCGGTTGTCGCCCTGGTTGCCTTTGCGATCCGGCATCCCGCGCCGCAGCCTACGTTCACCGTTGCATCACCGGCCCCGCCCGCGCCGGAACGCCGGCCGTTCCGGCACGGTCGCTCGTCGCGGGCGACGCCTCCGACGCCGTCGCTCGTCTACGTGGTGGGCGCAGTCCGTAGGCCGGGCCTTTACCGGATCGCGCAAGATGGCAGAATCGACGATGCCGTCCGTGCCGCGGGCGGTTTGCGCCCCGACGCGGATC
>JASHZC010000098.1 GCA_030042755.1 Vulcanimicrobiota bacterium
CCGCCAGGTCTCGTGCGAGTGCTAGGGCTGCCATCGTGCGCCGGTGACGCTGCATGTAACCCGGTCGCAGACGCAAACCGCCGTGCACCGCCTGCAAGAGAATATCGCTGGCCGAACGGTCGGCCTGGTCTCGCAGCCGCCGTTCGAACCACTCATCGAGGTCGCGCGGCAGCCGGAGCGAGCGCACCGGGCCAAACCTCCCCGATCCCTTACGTCGCGGCATCGTCCCCGGCTTGGGCGTGCTCATGCTCGTGATCGAGATCCGAGCCGTCGTGCGTGTGCGCGTGCGCGTGAACGGTTCCGTCGTGGTGCCGATGCTGGTGCGAGTGCTCGTGAGTATGTCCGGGAAACGCGTTGTCGTGCGTGTGCACCGTCCCGTTGTCGTGTTCGTGCGGCAGACTGTCCTCCATGGCCGATGACCTCCAGGGGCCCTATTGTACCCAAATGCTCCACGCCCGCGTCATGGCCCCTGAGTGGCGTTAGTTGTAGAGTTCGAGCGGTGTCGCCGTCATCGTCGTCTGCCCCACTTCGATGAGATAGCCGTCCGGATCGCGCATGTAACACCGATACTCCGTGGCGTGCTTCTTCGGTTCGGTGATGAATTTTGCACCGCGCGAGCGCCATAGCTCGTAGCAGTGCGCGATGTCGGACACGCGCAGGTTTAGGAAACTGCTGAGGACGTTGGGGTCCTTTGGAGGTGCCACAGTCACCTCGCGTTTGTCATCCGTAGGTGCGCCGCCGCCCAGGTTGATCGTGAGCCAGACGTTCTTCAGGCGAAGGAACGTCGGCTCGCCCTCGCGCACCACGGAAGCACCAAGCACGTCGCGGTAAAATGCGACCGATCGAGCAATGTCGGCGACGATGATCGTCACCGTTACAACGAAGTCTCGGCCGTCTTGCAGAGCGTTGTCGGACACTTCTCTTCCTCCCATCGTGGCGTCTTCCAGAGAATCCGCGCGCCGCCTCGGGTGAGGGAACGACCGCTCGTGATGGCGCATATCACAGCGGCAAATAACGCGTCGACCACAAGCAAGCGAGCCTGCCGCAGAAAGTGAGCTTCACTATGGATGATTCACGAAATCTCTGGTCACACGAGGTTACCGAGGCCGATCGCCACGACGTCGGCGGCGGCGTCTTCGCAAGCGGATCTGCCGAAGAGATCGCGGACGCCGTCATCGATGCGGCTCAGAACGAGGACTCGGACGAGTCGCTCGAGCGGCGCGCCATGAGCAAACTCACATTCTACGAAAATCGCGCCGGACGAAATCTCAGCGACGAACGCCGGAAAGTCCTCGAAGAAGCGAAGGACATCGTCCGCAGCCGGCTCGCGTGACGCAGATCACGTGACGCCCGACCCGCCCATTGTCTCGCCCGGCTTTGTCGGACGGCGCCGCGCCGGGAGCGCGACGCTGCCGCCGGGACAGTATCTCACCGAGGATTTTCCCGTCCTATCGGCGGGGCCGACCCCGAAGATTCGACTCGACGATTGGAAGTTTGCGGTAACGAGCGAAAGCGGCGACGTGCGCACCTGGAGTTGGAGCGAGTTTCGCGCGCTGCCCAGCGTCCCCGTTACCACGGACATTCACTGCGTAACGCGCTGGTCGAAGCTCGCCACGGTTTGGGAAGGCGTATCGCTCGACACCTTGTTGGATGGAATACCGACGACTGCGTCGTTCGCGATGGCGGAATCGTACGGTGGTTACACGACGAATCTCCCGCTGGCGGACTTGCGAGACGGCAAAGCCTGGATCGCGTTCCGTTATGGCGGCGAGGATCTCGCTCCCGAACACGGGGGACCGGCTCGACTGCTGGTTCCACACCTGTATCTCTGGAAGAGCGCCAAGTGGATTCGCGGCATCACGTTGATGCCGAAGGACCGGCCCGGATTTTGGGAGAGTCTCGGCTACAATAACTACGGGGATCCGTGGCGGGAGCAACGGTACTGGGGCGACTAGCCTGGTATGTCGCAACCGTCATTGAAGCGCGCCAGGAGACCAGGACTGCACGGACTCTGCTTCTCAACGTTCCCTCCTGGCCAGGGCATGACGCCGGGCAACACGTCGACGTTCGGTTGCGCGCCGCGGACGGCTACACGGCCGTGCGTTCGTACTCGATCGCGAATGCCGCACAAAACGAACGCGTCGAGCTGACCGTCGAAGAGCTCGCCGACGGCGAGGTCTCGCCTTATCTCGTTCGAACCATTGCGACGGGTGATCCGTTGGAGATTCGCGGCCCGGTCGGCGGATGGTTCGTCTGGCGTCCGGCGTTCATCGAGCCGGTCCAGCTCGTAGCCGGCGGATCGGGCATCGTGCCGCTGATGGCGATGATTCGCACGCGCGCGGCGGCTGGTCTTCAGACGCCGTTTCGGCTCCTCTACTCGGTTCGCGCACCGGAAAGCATCATCTACGCAGCCGAGCTGCAGCGATGTGGAGGCGAGGACCGCGGCTTGACGATCGCCTATGCGTTCACGCGCGCAACGCCGGCCGGCTGGCCGAAGCCGCCTGCGCGAATCGATGCGGCATTCCTCTCTGAAGCCACTTTCCGAGCCGGAGAGAATCCCGCCTGTTATATCTGCGGCCCCACCGGATTCGTGGAATCCGTGGCGGCGCTGCTCGAACAGGCCGGGTACGACCCAAAGCGGATCAAGACCGAGCGTTTCGGACCCACCGGAGGCACCTCATGAGTAACGATTCGTTCGTCGACGGCAACGCGGCCGCCGGCGCGCTTCTCAGCGTCTTCTCCATCGACATCACGGATGCGGACGGCCAATGCGCGGCGTGTGGAAACATCGCCGCAATCGCTCGTTCGCGCGTCTACGCGTTCGATCCCGGGATCGTTCTCCGGTGCGCGGTCTGCGAGCATCCCTTGATGCGAATCGCGCGCGGCGCGGGCCGCACCTGGCTCGACGTGCGCGGACTTACCTACTTGGAGCTGCGAACGCCTTAAGCACTCAGGGCTGCGCTTTCCAAGTCTTCTCCAGCTCCGTCATCGTCGGGCGCCGGGTGAGCTTATCGACGTCGCCTTTACCTTTAGAAACGCTGTTGAGGCCGAACCAGCCTTGATCGTAACTGCACCCCGGAAAGGCACCGGAGAAGTTCTCGTTGCCGAGGTGCTTTGAGGGATCTCCACCCAAGGCTTTCCACCAC
>JASHZC010000099.1 GCA_030042755.1 Vulcanimicrobiota bacterium
GGCGCAGGATGGGCCGGTGCGCGCGCGATGACCTCCACGTCCGGGCCGGGAATCTCGCTGATGGCCGAATGGGCCGGCTACGGTTATTACGCGGAAATTCCGGCCGTCATTTTCGACGTTCAGCGCGCGGGGCCGTCGACCGGCCTACCGACGCGCACGATGCAGGCCGACGTTTCGTTCGCGTACACGCTTTCGCATGGCGACACGAAGCACGTCGTGCTGCTCCCGGCGACGGTTGAAGAAGCCTATGAGATGTCGATGGACGCATTCGATCTCGCCGATCGCTTCCAGACGCCGATCTTCGTTCTCTCCGACCTCGATCTTGGCATGAATTCGTGGATAACGCAGCCGCTGCCGTATCCGGAGCGGCCGTTCGATCGGGGCAAAGTGCTCGGCGAAAAAGATTTGAACAAGCTCGAATCGTGGGGACGCTATCGCGACGTCGATCGCGACGGCATTCCGTATCGGACGCTTCCCGGCACGAATCACGCGAGCGCAGGGTACTTCACGCGCGGAACGGGCCACGATGAAGAGGCGCGATACTCTGAGATGCCCGAGGTATGGCAACGCAACCTCGACCGTCTCGTGCGCAAACACGAAACGGCGCGCAAAGCCGTGCCGCAGCCGGTCGTCGACGAACGCGGACACGACTGCGCGATCTTGGCGTACGGCACGACGCATCACGCCGTCGTCGAAGCGCGCGACATTCTTCGCGAGGACGGAGTCGAGACCGACTACATGCGCGTGCGCGCGCTGCCGTTTTCGCCCGACGTCGCGGCCTTCGTCGCGCGCCACAGATGCGTGTACGTCATCGAGCAGAATCGCGATGGTCAGCTCTACAATTTACTGCGAACTGAACTCCCGGATCATCTCATTTCGCGGATTCGGTCGATCCGCCACTACAACGGCGTTCCAATCGACGCGCATGCAATCGTAGGTCCGGTACTCGACGCGGAGCGCGAGCCCGCCGTCGTAGCGGAGTGAAGAGATTAGTGAGTACTGCAAACGTTAACATCATCGGACTCGCCCGCGACATCTATAAGGGGCTTCCGACCACACTGTGCGCCGGGTGCGGACACAATTCGATCACCAACCATTTGATCAAGGCGCTTTACGAGTACGGCGTAGAGCCGCACAAGCTGGCAAAGATGAGCGGAATCGGCTGCTCTTCGAAAACGCCGGCCTATTTCGTTGAACAAGCGCACGGATTCAACGGCGTGCACGGCCGTATGCCGTCTGCAGCAACCGGTGCAAAACTCGCGAATCGCGATTTGCTCGTACTTGGCATCAGCGGCGACGGGGACACCGCAAGCATTGGCTTGGGTCAATACGCGCACATGGTGCGACGCAATCTCGATTGCGTGTATCTGGTCGAAAACAACGGCGTCTACGGACTCACCAAGGGACAATTCTCGGCGACTGCCGACGTTGGTTCAACGTTGAAGAACGGTACTCCCAACGAATACTCGACGATCGATGTATGCGGGCTCGCCATCGAGTTGGGGGCAACGTTCGTTGCGCGATCGTTCTCGGGTGACGGCAAGCAACTCGTTCCGCTGCTGCAGGCGGCGTTCTCGCACCTCGGTACGGCGATCATCGATATCATCAGCCCGTGCGTCACGTTCAACGATCACGAAGGCTCGACCAAGAGCTACGCGTACGTCAAAGATCACGAGGTCACGATCAACGCGCCGGATTTCATCCGGCCACGCGAAGAGATCACCGTCGACTACGAACCCGGCACGGTGCAAAACATCGAACTCGAAGATGGGTCGCGCGTGCTCTTGCGCAAAGTGGACCGCGACTATGACGCCACAAGCCGGATCGGCGCGCTCTCACTGATTCACGAGACGAGGTCGCGCGGCGAATTCGTAACCGGTTTGCTTTTCGTGGATACGGGCGTACCCGATTTGTGCGAGCGCGAAAAGCTCACGCAAGCGCCGCTGAAGGATCTGAAAGAAGCCGACCTTCGAATCAGCCGCGCCGATTGGGACGAACTGTTCGCTACTTGATCATCTCGATTGCGACGGGGTACGTGTAGGCTTCGCCGTTGTATGCCTTGATCGCCGCAACGATCGAGAGAATCACGTCGACCGCCCAAATCAGCTTGATCAACAAAATCCCGACGAGCACAAGGACCAGTGCACCGGAGATGATCCACCCAATCAGAATCGTCAGCTGAAAGTTGAGTGCCTTGCGCGCGTTCTCTTTTAGGAACGCATCGTTGTTTGCGACGAGATAAACGATCAGCGCAGGAATAAAGCCAAAAAAGATGCCGCCAAGATGCGTTAGCACGGCGGGGGTGCGTTCGGCGCTGGGTGCCGGTGTCGTGGGAGTCTCGTTCATGACGCTTCTCCTCGGGACGCGATAGCGCGCCGATTCGCCGCGGATAGAGGTTCCCTTGCTTGACAATTCATAAGTATTGACTTATGTTTTGTCCGTGACTGCCGCACCGCTCGATTCCGTTATCCGGACCCTGTCCGACCCGACCCGGCGGGCCATTTACGAACGCATCCTCAGCGGCCGAGAAGCGACCGTGCGCTCCCTGACCGAACATGCGCGTGTCTCCCAGCCAGCCGTGTCCCAGCATCTGAAGGTGCTGCAAGATGCCCGGCTTGTCAGCGGCCGGCGTGACGGACGCAACACGTACTACCGGGCGGATCCGGCGGGCTTGCGTCCGCTCGAGGAGTGGATGGATCGGTACCGTCGCTTCTGGGAAGAAAGCCTCGATCGCCTCGGCGATTACGTGCACCAACTTCAAGACAAGGGTGTGGCCGACTAGAAAGGCTTCGTTATGACTACGCTCTCGCTACCGTCCGAGCGTGAAATGGTGTTCACGCAAACGTTCGATGCTCCGCGCGCGCTCGTTTTTTCGATCATGCACGACCCCGTGCACATTCCGAATTGGTGGGGACCACGCTACCTGCGCACCGTCGTCGAAACGATGGACTTCCGTCCCGGTGGAAAGTGGCGTTTTCTGCAATATGCGCCCGACGGAACCGTGCATGCCTTCAGAGGTGAGTACATCGAGATCGTCGTTCCCGAACGCGTCGTCGCCACGTTCGAATACGAGCCGTGGGCCGGGCACATTTCGCGGGTGACGCATTCTCTCGAAGAATGCGACGGAAAAACGACGCTCACGTCGCATACGCTCTTCGCGAACCAAGAGAACCGCGACGCGATGATCGATAGCGGTGCAAAGCTCGGCCACGATGAGAGCATGGAGCGCCTCGCGGAGATTTTGGCTACGATGGGCGCGCGCCGCTAAGCGGTGCGGCGGAATTCAGCCAGTCGCGCCTCGAGGCGCTCGAACGCGTCGACGACGCGCGGATCGAATGCCTTCTCGCGCTCGCCGCGAATCTGCGCGAGCGCGTGAGGGCTGGTGAATTCGATGCGATGCGGTCGCTCCGAGGTCAGCGCGACGTACGTATCGGCAACGGCCACAATGCGCGCGAGCAGCGGAATATCTTCTCCGGACAATCCGTCGGGATAACCGCTTCCGTCGTAGCGCTCGTGATGGTGGCGCGCTAGCGCCTCGGCCGTGCGCAGCAGCGGCCGCGTCCCGCCGCCCAAGATCATCGCGCCTGAGTCGACGTGACCGTTAACGACCGTTCGCCACCGCATCGGCAGGGAAGCCGGCATTGCAAGCACGCGCTGCGGAATCGACAGCATCCCGATGTCGTAGACGAGCGCGGCAGAGCGCAGCGTTTCGATCTCGTTTGGCGATAGTTGCATCTGCTCCGCGATTGCAACGGCGAGGTCGCGCACGCGTTGCGTGTTCTCGGCCAGCTCGCGATTGCAGGCCAGTATCGTTCGGTGAAGCCGCTCGATTGTGTCGCGCTCGTCGGTCGGCATCACAACCTCTCCATAGGTGGCCCGACTCGCGGGCTGGACGTTGGTAAAGCGGCGCAGCTGCGCGGTGAATTCCTTGAGTGCGATCGGCTTTTCGACGAACGCGGTCGCGCCCGCATTGAGAGCCCGCGGCCCGAGCATTTGGTCGCTGTGGGCGGTCAGCATCAGGATCGGCGTAAACGCATGCGCGGGAAGCGCGCGAAGCGCCCGAGTGAAGGCTATGCCGTCCATCTCGGGCATGAAGTAGTCCACGACGACCAGGGAGGGGCGGAGGTTCTCGAGTTCGCGCAGTGCCTCGACCGGATCGCTGAAGGCGATCGGCGCCTCGCCGTGCACCCGTTTGATCACGGCGCTATACAGCTTGAGGGTCGCTTCATCGTCATCGACGATAACCACGCGATACATGCCCTTAGTGTGCCAACTTATTTGAGGCGCCATATTATCTCGGCGCAAACCTTTGGCCGAGGGCGTGTAAAGGACGTGTAAAAGCAGGCTGGCGACCGGGCCGTACCCGGTCCGGGCTATGCTGCCCGCTCGTCGCGCTGGAGGCGCACGACCCGGACCGTCCGGCGCCGGCCGATCGCTACCCACGCGACGCACATCGCGAGGAAGGCTATCATCGCGGCGGCTACTTCGGTCATGTCAACAGCTCCCTTCGTTAATGGACGTACGCAGCTTCCGCGTGCTGCGACACGTCAAGACCCAGATGTTCTTCGTGTGGACTTACGCGGATAGGTCCGAAGCGCATCACAAGCTGCAGAACGACGTACGTCATGCCGGCCGTGTAGAGAAGTACTGCACCGACGGCCAGACATTGAATCAGCACTTGATGCGGAACGCTGACGCCGACTGCAAAGACGCCGGTAAGAATCGCGCCGATTGCGCCGCCGACGCCGTGTACGGGAAAAACATCGAGTGCATCGTCGACACGCATCCGCTCGCGGAGTTGCACGGCCGTATAGCAGCCGATTGCAGCGAGCGCACCAATGAGAA
>JASHZC010000100.1 GCA_030042755.1 Vulcanimicrobiota bacterium
AGCCCGTCACGGTCAGCGTCACGCGCGCCGGTGCGACGCCGGCGTCGTTTGCAATTTGCACGTCGATATCGACGGCATCGCCCGAGCTATCGGTCACGTGAAGCACGTCGTTTCCTATCCCCGCGCCCGCCGTTACGTCCAGCGTCCCCGTAACCGAATCGGCAACGGCACTCGCCAAACCGCGACTCGAGGCGACGGCAAGCGTGCCGCGCGCTCCGTCAACGGCAACGATCGCGCGCTCGTATGGATGCAGCGCGAGGTTCGCAGGCTGCGCGGACAGCGCTGCGCCAAGCACGAGCGCAGGGATCATGTTAGAATCGTTGCCATGCTCGAGGTGGCCGTTCCCCCATCCATAGCCGAGGAACTCGCGGCAATCGGCCGTTTCGTCGCCGCGCGCGGTTGGGTTCCGGCGACCAGCGGCAACTTTTCGTGCCGTATCGATAACGCGCACGCAGCGATTACACGCTCGGGAATCGATAAGGGGAACATCGGGCCCGCCGAAATTATCGCGGTGCCGCTCGAAGGCGAATTGCCGGCGCACGTTTCGGCCGAAACGCCTCTGCACGTTGCCCGCTACCGACGCGATCCGGACGTCGGTGCGATCCTGCACGTTCACACCGTCGCAGCCACGGTTCTCTCGCGGGCCGACGCAAGCCGAGGTTACGTGGAATTCGAGGGCTTCGAGATGCATAAAAGCCTGCGCGGCGTGACCACTCACGAGAGCGTGGTGAGGCTGCCGGTTTTCGGCAACGACCAGGACACCCGCCGTCTTGCGGAGCGCATCGAAACCGCACTCGACGACGAGCCGGCGGTGCCTGGATACCTTCTATCGGGCCACGGGTTATATGCCTGGGGAACGACTATTGTCGATGCACAGCGCCATCTGGAGGGGCTAGAGTTCTTGCTCCAGTGTTCGTTAGAGGAACGGAGACTACGTCCATGACCACGACGATGACGAGTACGCTTCGCGTGTACGATGAGAAAAATCCGAGCGAATTGTTGCTCGAGACGACCGAGGCAGAGACCATTGCGGAATCGCTGCGCGGGATCGGCGTGCGTTTCGAGCGTTGGGCCGCCGACGCCCAGCTGCCCAGGGGTGCCGATCAGCAGACGGTGCTCGATGCGTATCGCAGTTCGATCGATCGATTGGTTGAAGAGTGCGGCTATCAGACGATGGACGTGATTCGTCTGGAACGCGGCACCCCGAACACCGAGCCGATGCGAAAGAAGTTTCTTGACGAACATCAGCATTCAGAGGATGAAGTCCGCTTCTTCGTTGAGGGGCGCGGCGCGTTCTATCTTCACGCACGGGGTCGCGTCTATCAAATGATTTGCGTCAAGGGCGACCTGCTCAGCGTGCCGGCCGGAACGAAGCATTGGTTCGACATGGGTTCCGATCCGGAATTCACGGCAATTCGCCTGTTCAACAATCAGGAAGGTTGGGTCGCAAACTTCACCGGCGACACGATCGCCAGCGGTTTCCCGACGCTAGATTAACGCGCGTGCGCTTTCGCGCGCGTGCCGCGCTGATCGATATCGAGGGGACGGTCGGCTCGATCGCCTTCGTACGCGACGTGCTGTTTCCGTACGCATCGGAGCGGATGGACGAGTACGTCCTCGCGCATCGCGACGACCCGGCCGTCCAAGCGATTCTCGACGACACTGCGCGCGAATCCGGCGCGAACCGTGCGGATATTTCGGCGCTGCTTGCGGCATTGCACGACTGGTCCGATCGCGACGTCAAGACGACGCCGCTGAAAACGCTCCAGGGATTTATCTGGGTCGAGGGCTTCGAGACCAGCGGCATTCGCGGCCATCTCTACTCCGATGCGATCGACGCTCTGCACCGCTTTCACGACGGCGGCGTCGCGCTGTACGTCTATTCTTCCGGCTCGGTCCCGGCGCAGAAGCTCCTGTTCGCGCATAGTGTTGCCGGCGATCTCCTTCCACTCTTTTCAGGTTTTTACGACACGACGATTGGCGGAAAGCGCGAGGCGACGTCGTACGCGCGCATCATCGAAGAGATCGGCGTTCCGCCGAACGAGGTCATCTTCTTCTCCGATAACCAAGCCGAGCTCGACGCCGCTCGCGAAGCCGGCGTACAAACCGTTCAATTGGCTCGTCCCGAAGACGAAACGGAGCCGTCGACACGCCATGCGTGCGTGGAGAATTTCACAGAAATTGAGGTTACGCGGTGAATTCGGCGCAGTTGTACTACGAGGACTTTGTAATCGGCGACGGCTACGTTACGTCGCCATACTTTCTTTCCGAGGAAGAAAGCCTGACGTTTGCGCGCGCGTACGATCCGCAGTCGTTTCATCTCGACGCGAAGGCGGCGGAATCGAGCTTTTTTCGGAGGCTGGTCAGCAGCGGATGGCAGACGGCCGCGATCACGATGCGGCTCATCGTCGATCACGGTACCTTGCGCGAGTCCGGCGTGATTGGAACCGGTATCGACGAGCTGAGATGGCTGGCTCCCGTCGTACCGGGAGACACGTTGCGCGTCCGCAGTAGAATCATCGAGAAGGCGCCCTGGCCCGGCGGAAAGCGACGCGGCATCGTGCGTTTTCGAGTCGAAACGATCAATCAGGACGACGTCGTCGTCATGTCGCAGATCGCCAACTGCATCGTACCGATGCGCGGCGAGCCATAACGATCGGTCAAATCGGCATGCCGCGAGAAAACACGAAGACGTAGAGCGCTACCAGCGCAACGTACAGTGAAATCGCGGCCGGCTCGATCCGGATCGGGGCGTCTTCTCGGCGTTGGGTAGGTAGAGCACCGCCCGCATACATCGCCGACACGACGATGTCGATACTTCCTAGGCTCGCAAACGCTCCGAGTGCAACGATCACAAGACGGCCACCGATGCCGGCCACCGCGGAGAGCGCGACGCCAGCGAGGAGCGGCATGTAGAAAACCCCAATGACGAATCGGCGGCGGTCGCGTTTGGTTTCCAGCGCGATTCCGCGCGGTGCGAGAGCGAACATGGTCGTCGCTGCCAGTCGCCCGAGTGCAACGACGGCGACGATACCGACGACGCAGACCGCGTAGCGAACCCACAATGGCCAGTGTAAGATGGCGGCAAACCGCGCCGTGTCGCCGGCGCTTAGCCACGGCGTCACTACCAGGTAGTTGACGAACTCCATGATGCCGCCCCACCCAAGCCAAAATAGAAACAGCCGCCAAAAGCTATAGTGCGCACGTTGCCGGTGGTACAACGCCAAGAAGATACCCCCGAGAACGAGGCTTGCGATGGGACCGGCGGCGAGAATCAGCAGCGTTTGTGTAGCGGTTCCCGTAGGATTGTCTTCGTAGAATGCGTAGATCCGTGGCGCGAACCCGAATGCTTGCGCGACGATGCCGTGACCGGCTTCGTGAAGCGCAGCCGTTACGAGCACGGCTGACGCGAACGCAAGCGCCGAATTGACGAAAAGCGCGCGCGATGTCGTCGTGGCGATCAGCCGCGTTCGCTGTCGAGCACGGCCATCTGCGCCTCGGCATAGCGAGCGCCGGCGATGGCGTCGTGCGCGGCCATGTCATCGATCTCGCGCAGGTCTTCGTCACTCAACTCCACGTTGAGCGAGGCCAGAGATTCGTCGAGGCGCGCGAGGCGGCGCGCTCCGACGAGCGGCACGATGTCATCTCCGCGCGATAGCACCCAAGCAATTGCAAGCTGCGCAGGCGTGATGTTGCGACGTTCCGCAATGCCGCGCAAACGCTCTACGAGCGCCAGGTTCCGGTCCAGATTCTCGGCAGAAAATCGCGGTCCGTGAGCTCGGAAGTCCCCGGGCCCGACTCCTCGATCCCTGTTCCAGTGACCGCTGATCAATCCGCGTGAAAGTACGCCATACGCGGTGATGCCGATTCCGAGTTCCCGCGCCGCCGGAAGAATCTGCGCTTCGATTCCGCGCGTGACGATGGAGTATTCGATCTGCAAGTCGGCGATGGGATGAACGGCATTCGCTCGACGAAGCGTTTGCGCGCCGGCCTCGGAGAGACCGATGTAGCGCACGTACCCTCGACGAACCATTTCCGCGATCGCACCGACCGTCTCTTCGATCGGTACGTTGGTATCGACACGCCCCGGGCGATAGATATCGACGTAGTCCGTATTCAAGCGGCGCAGCGTGTATGCAAGCGATGTTTTTACCGCTTGCGGCCGGGCGTCATAACCAAGCCAAGATCCATCGGGTCCGCGGTGCGCGCCGAACTTCACGCTGATGACGACGTCCTCTCGGCGCCGTCCACGCAATGCCTCGGCGATGAGCAGCTCGTTGTGTCCCATCCCGTAGTAGTCGCCGGTGTCGAGCAGCGTGACGCCGCCGTCGAGCGCGCGCGAAATTGTCGCGAGACTCTCGCTACGATCGGCGGGACCGTACATGTCGGACATTCCCATGCAGCCGAGGCCAATCGCACCAACGATCGGCCCCTGCTTGCCGAGCTGTCGCTGTTTCACGTTTTAGGCGTGGGCGGGTTCGTTCGGCTCCGCGGGAAGTTCGATCGACGGGATCTTCGAGAACGTAAGCTTCTCCGGATCGCTCGAGTCGACATCGGCTAAGACGTGATCGCCGGCAACGAACGTTCCCTTGAGCATCTCTTCAGCGAGCTCGTCTTCAACGTTGCGCTGAATCGCGCGGCGCAGAGGACGCGCGCCGAACTGCGGATCCCAGCCCTTCTTTGCAAGCAGTGACTTCGCCGCCTCCGTGACCTTGAGATGCATATCTTGCGCCTTGACTTCGCGCAGTACTTTCTCGAGCTCGAGGCCGACGATCTGCTCGATCTGCTCCCGGCTGAGTTGGTGGAATACGACAACTTCGTCGACGCGGTTGAGGAACTCGGGCCGGAACGTGTGCTTGATCTCTTCAAGCACCTTGTTTTTCATCCGCTCGTAGCCCTTTTGCTCGTCTTCTTCGGTGCCTTTCTGCGGACGGAATCCGATGTCGGTCGTCGTCTGCATGCCGGCGGCGCCGACGTTCGACGTCATGATGATGACGGTGTTCTTGAAGTCGACTTGGCGACCCTGAGAATCGGTCAATCGTCCGTCGTCGAGCACTTGCAACAGCAAGTTGAACACGTCCGGATGCGCCTTTTCGATCTCGTCGAGAAGCACGACCGAATACGGGCGGCGTCGCACGGCTTCGGTAAGCTGACCGCCTTCTTCGTA
>JASHZC010000101.1 GCA_030042755.1 Vulcanimicrobiota bacterium
TTCTCGATCGTCAAGAACATTTGCGCTGCGCTCGAGATCCCGATGCCGCTCATCTTCGTGCGGGAGGACAATTACGTCCCGGTCGTTGCGCTCGGATTCGGCGAACCGTACGCGCTCGTGATCTCCAGTCACTGGATCGAGCACTTCGAAGACGACGAATTGGCATTCGCAATCGGTTGCGAGCTCGGGCACATCGCTGCGGGACATACGCGCTTCCTTTCGCTGTTGAGCGTGAACGGGAACGAAAACGCTTTAGTTTCACTCATCTTCGGAGCATGGCTCCGTTCGTGCACGCTCTCTTGCGACCGCGTCGGCTTGCTCGCGTGCGGCTCCGTCGAAGCTGCTGCGCGCTCGATCGTCATGGCATCGTTTCACCACTTCGGACGGCGCGTCGACGTGCAGCAGTTTGCCGAACAAGGACGACAGATCGCAAGTGACGGTCTCTTGCGGCTCGGCGAGTGGCTCGGCTCGGATCCGTACGCCACGCGACGCATCGTTTCGATGGAGCGATTCGTTCAGACGCCGCTCTATGCGCGCGTTCACGCCTGGTATGGGCGCAAGCTGCCGGCGGAGCCACCGGCGCTTGCCGCCGCGCGCGCAAATCACGTCGCCCGCAGCGACTGCGCCGGTTTCTGGCGCCGCACATGGTCGGTCGTCATCGACCTTACCGTCGTTTCGACGCTGCTGCTCGCCTTCAACACCGCCAAAGCGGACCGCGCCGTCCAGGTGAACGTCGACACGAGCCAACCTGCGGCGCATGCAAGCGCCACCCCCAAGAGCTCCGACGCAGACACAGACGACGATGAAGACGTCGCCGCGGCCAAGCGCGCGGTGGAGAAATATTCGTGGGTGAACCCGTTTATGAACTCATTCGCCGACACGCCGCTGGGAAATGCCGCACAATTCGTCTCGGACTATTCCGCCGATGACACGCTGCTTTTTGCCGCTCTGTATTTAGCGGTTTTGGTTGCCCTATCCGGGCAAAGCTTCGGGATGATGATCACCGGTTTGCGTGTCGTCACAGTCGATTTTCGACCGCCAGGACTTTGGCGGTCGATTTGGCGCTATCTGGTCGGCCTGGTGCTGTGGCCGTTCATCTTGGTGTGCGGCCCATTCATGCATCGAGTCATGATTCACGACCGCCTGAGCGGCACGCGGCTGATTCGCTCGGAACGCATCCTAGAACTTGCGGTCGACGCAGTTACGGTTGAGGCGTAGCAGCATCAGCCACACGAACGCCGAGCGCATTGCTGAGGCGGCTGATGTAGTTGTTCAATCCGATCGCCGCGAGAATCTCGATGCGCTGGCCCTCGTCGTAGTGCTCGCGTAACGCATCCCACACGGCAGGCGGTAGCGCGCGCGGCTCGCGGGTCAACGCGACGGTTGCGCTGAGCGCCGCGCGTTCTGCGTCGTCGAAATGCGCGCTTACGGCAAAATCGCCGAGTTCGGCAAGCGTTGACTCGTCTACGCCCAGTTCACGCGCGATCGCTTCGTGCACGCACGTGCAGTAGTCGCAAGCGTTGAGCCATCCAACCATCAAGGCGATCAATTCGCGCGTGCGCCCGGGCAACGTTCCCTCGTTCAGATCGCGCACATGAGCCGCGAGCGAGCGCGCGTAGCGCGGCTGCGCCCCGAGCGCGTCGAATAAACCGGACACGCGCGTTTAGGCCGGTGCTTGCGCTAGTTGCCGGAAGCTCGCATCGTCGCGCAACGCGTCGAAGCGCGGATCGTTTTCGACCGCGATCCAGTCCAAGCGCCCGCGCAAGCGGCGCAGCAGTTCGAGCGCGACCGACCGGTCACCAATCGCCACGGCGGCGGCGGCCAAGTCTTCGGGATCGACGCTCGATGCGTGCTCCATCGCAAACGCGAGCTCGGCGCGCGCCTGCGGCAAGCGATGCTCGACCGCGTATGCATGCGCGAGTAATGCCGAGCCTTCGGGCCGGCAATGCGCACACGAATCCTCATACCGCCGGAACGCGCCGATCGCGCGGCTGAAGTTTCCTTCGGCTTCGTAGGCTTCACCGATCGTCGTCAAGAGATCGATACGCTGCGGCGCGAGATCGAGTGCTTGGCGCGAATACGCGATCGCCTCGTTGAAGTGATGGTCCAAATACGCTGCCGACCCCAGCCATGCACTGGTCGAGACGGAGAGCGGATCGAGATCTCCCGCGATCTGTAATTGCGAAAACGCCTCGCGCAAATGGCCTTGCTCGACCAGCGCGATTCCGTACCATTCGTGAGCGGGCCCGTACGACGCATCGAGCTCGATCGATTTGCGGAACTCGTCGATCGACGGATTCAGTTTGTTCTTATCGAGATCGATCAGGCCGAGCGCTCCGTGCGCCTCGGCCGAGTTGGGATCCAGAGCCAGCGCGCGGTTTGCATAGACGGTGGCACGCGCAAAGTAGTCGCTCGGACGCAGCGAGCCGTAATGGTAATCGCCCATCGTCGCATTTGCGTCCGCTAACGCAGCGTATCCACGGGCGTCGTGCGGATCGGTGCGCACCACTTGAGCGAAATAGTCGAGACTACGCTCGACACCACGCCGCGACCGTAGATTCCAGTAGTATCGCCCAATCTCGTATACTCGCGCGCCGTTCGCAGAGAGACCCGAACTTGCGGCTGCCGCAGAGCGGTGCGCCAGTGCCAGCGTCACGACCAACACGCTGCAGAGAACGACAAACGCTCCGACGGACGCCAGCGTTGTGGCACGCCAGCGCCCGCGAACGGGCGCGGGCATGGCAGCCGCGCGATCGAGCGTGCGTACCGGCAAAAGAAAGCGGTATCCGCGGCGCGGAACGGTTTCGATCGCATCGAGGCCGGCGAGCGCGCGAAGCGTCTTGCGCAAGACATAAATATTTTGTGCCAGGTTGGCTTCTTCGACGTACCCTTCAGGCCATATACGCTCGAGCAGCGCGCTCTTCGCGACAACCTCGCCTGGGTGCTCGATCAACGCGAGCAACGTCTCAACTACTTTTGGGCCAAGCGGCACGGGTATGCCACGATGCGAGAGCAAGAGCTGTTCGACATCGAGCTGGAACGGTCCGAACTCACAGATGCGCATGGTCATCGTTCCTATCACGCCGGAAGCAGTCGTCTTGTGATCCTATACGGTGCAAATTCCGGTTGAGTTTCGCCGAAACAAACGGCGCGCGCGCGTGGTACACCCGACGTAGCGCCTTTTGCGCGCTACGCAGCACGGGGGCAACGCGGTCCTCCACCTACGTCGCCCCCGCAGGACCTACCCTCGCAGGATTGCGGCTTCGAACCGAAGCGGAAAGTGCCCGCTTCGGTTCAAGTTTCCTCTAAGAAACGTACGGCTCGCTTGCCGTAACCGGAAGCAAGATTCGGTCGATCTCGGCGATCGTCTCAGGATCCAGTCTCAGCTCGCCCGCCGCCACGTTGTCCAAGACGTGCTTCGGATTCGTTGCTCCTACGATGGCACTGGTTACGGCGGGTTGTCGCAAAACCCATGCTAGCGCCACCTGTGAAAGCGAGATTCCAAGGCGGTCGCCTATCGGCTTGAGACGCGCGACCGCGTCGAGCACGGGCTGAGTAAAATAGTCCTCCATCATCTCGCGTGCGGGTCCCGCCGCGCATGTCCCGGCCGGCGGATGCGCGGCATCGGTGTATTTGCCGGTGAGAATTCCCATGGCAAGCGGCGACCAGACGACGTTTCCCAGCCCGTAGGCTTCACATGTCGGCAAAACGCGCTGTTCGATGCGTCGCCATAGCGCGCTGTACTGCGGTTGATTGCTTACCGGAACGGCCCACCCGCGCGCACGGCACAGCGTCACCGCCCCGATAATTTGATCCGCATTCCATTCGGAAACGCCCCAGTATAAGATCTTCCCGGCGCGTACGAGATCGTCCATCATCCGGCAGGTCTCTTCCAGCGGCGTCGTCGCATCGTAACGATGGCACTGATAGAGGTCGATGTATTCGACACCTAGGCGCTTCAGCGAATGATGCACTTGATCGCGGATGTGTTTACGCGAAAGACCGCGTTCGTTCACGCTGTCACCGCTGGGAAAGTAGACTTTGGTTGCGAGCACCAGCGCATCACGCTTGAGCTCGCGCACGATCGGAGCGAGCACGTCCTCAGCGGCGCCATGCGCGTAGACGTCAGCAGTATCGATGAAATTGACACCGTGCTCCCACGCTTGCAAGACGCACGCGCGTGCCGTATCCCGATCGACGCTGCTCCCGAAGGTTAGCCATGAACCTAGGCCAATAGTCGAGATCTTTAAACCGGAATGGCCGAGCGTGCGATACTGCATGGCTAGTAGTGCGGCGCAAAGACGCGCAGCGCCTTTGGCACGACCTCGAATGTCGCCGGCGTGATCCCAGCCGGCTCGCCGTCGGCGGTGATACGGTGATCGTGGTGCGTCAGTATCTCGAAACGAGCCGACCGAAGAACGCGCAGTCCCGGAACGTGGCGCTTACGCCCGGTGAAAATAGCGTGCGCAACGGCAAATGCTTCGCGAGGTCCCTCGATATCGATGCTGTACAAGTCGAGCCATCCGTCATCGATCGCGGCTCCGGGTACGTTGAGATAGCCTCCGAAGCGATGGCTGTTGGCAATCGTCATCTGAATCGTGCGCATGCGCTGGCTCGTGCCGTCGAACCGCACCTCCGCGTTGATGGGTCTCGAGTGACGCAGCGCTTGGAACAGCGTGGCGATCACGCCGAGCATGCCGAACCGTTGCTTCAGCTCGGTTGTTTGCAGTCGCGTGATTCGGCTCGATATGCCGATGCTGGCTTCATTGACGAAGTACAGTCCGTTAACGCGTCCGACGTCAATGGATCGCACGCCGCCTGCGACGATCACGCGCACGGCTCCCTCGATGTCAAGCGGAATGTCCAACGTGCGCGCAAGTTCGTTGAACGTTCCGAGCGGAATGATGCCCAGAGGGACATCACGTTCGATTGCGACGGCGATTGCGCCGAGAAGGGTGCCGTCGCCGCCCGCGCTGATGATGCAGTCGACGTGGGTCGGAATCTCCGACGGCCAACCGTCCTCACTGACATCGATACCGGCGTCCGCCAGGGCGCGGCGTACGTCGCGGCCAAGTTCGCGACCACGGCGAGAGTGCTCGTTCACAACTAACTGCGCGTACACGCCGTACTGTTCGAGGCATCATGAGCCAACGTCTCCTCATAGCCGCCCTCCTCGCGACCACCGTACCCACGTGGCAGCCGATCGCGGCAACAAATCCTACCGCTACCGGAGCCCGAATGCGTCTGACTATCTCGGCTACGGTCCAACTGCCGGATCCGTGCCACGAAGCGACAATCGTGCCGCGGTCCGCGCGCGATTCCTATGAGGTCGTCGCCCGGCGAAACCCGCGCGACGCACAGTCGATGTGCGCGATGGTCGTCACGACGGTCGTTGCACGCGCGTCGTTTGAGGTAAGAACGATGCCGTCCACGATTCGACTGCGCGCGCTCGACCGCGTCTTCAACGTTCGCGTACGTCGTTCTTAGAGCAAGTGGACGTTGATTTGCGCGACGGAATCTGCATCGTCCGAAAGTTCCACAACCTCGATGCCGGCGTCCGCCAGCACTTCGGCACCGCGTCCTTCCACAAACACTGACGGCTCGCGCATCGCGAACACGACGCGCTCGATCTTGGCGTCGATGATTCGCTTCGCGCACGCCGGAAACCCCGAACCGCGCACGCTGCACGGCTCGAGCGACGTATAGAGCGTCGCGCCTGCGAGATTCGCACCAGATTCGAGCGCCTTGTCGATAGCGACCTGTTCGGCATGCGATCGCGCGCCGCATTCGCGGCTGTATCCGGTAGCGATCGCGCGTTCGTTCCGGTCGACGATCACGCAGCCGACCGAATACGCGCGCTCGGATGGTG
>JASHZC010000102.1 GCA_030042755.1 Vulcanimicrobiota bacterium
GTATCGCGGCAATAGACGGTTTGCACGGCGAAGGCCTCGTTGAGCTCCCACAGGCCGATGTCGTCGATTTTCAGACCGTGCGCCTTGAGCAGCTTCGGCACGGCAAAGACCGGGCCGATGCCCATCTCTCCCGGCTCGCAGCCGGCTACCGCAAAGCCGCGGTAGAACCCGAGCGGCTCGAGCCCGCGTGCGCGCGCGAGTTCCGAGTCCACGATCACGACGGCCGCCGCACCATCCGAGAGCTGCGACGAATTACCCGCAGTGATCGAGGTGTCTTTGATGCCGGGAACCGCGCCCTTCAGCTGCGCGAGCCCTTCGAGCGTCGTGTCCGGACGATTGCCTTCGTCACTTTTGAGCACGACGTGCTGTTCGGTAACCTTGCCCGAGTCTTTGTCCTGAACGTACTTCCAACTCGGCAATGGAATGATTTCTTTATCGAACCGTCCCGCCTTCTGCGCTTCTGCCGTACGTTGCTGACTTTGCAGCGCGTACGCGTCCTGCGCTTCGCGCGTGACGTTGTATTTCTTTGCGACGTTGTCGGCCGTGTAGAGCATCGGCATGTAGACGTCGGGCGTATGGCGCAGCAGCCAATCCTCGGTGTAGAACTCCATGTTCATGTTGTTCTGCACCATCGAGATCGACTCGACGCCGCCGCCAACTGCGACGCTCGCACTATCGACCATCACACGCTTTGCAGCGGCCGCGATTGCGTCGAGGCCCGAAGCGCAATAGCGGCTTACGGTCTGACCCGAAACCGTGACCGGACAGCCCGCGCGCAGTGCCGCCGTGCGGCCGATGTTGTTGCCGGTCGCGCCTTCGGGCAAGCCCGATCCGATCACGACATCTTCGACCTCGGCGGGATCGACGCCGGCGCGCGCGATTGCCTCGCCGACGACGAATCCGGCCATCGTAGCGCCGGGCGTTTGATTAAATGCACCGCGGAACGCCCTTCCGATCGGCGTGCGCGCTGCCGAGACGATCGCCGCCTCACGCATTGACTGGTACTCCTTGACCCTTCGACACGCTCAGGGTGACATGTTGGTAGTTGGCAAATGTGCCGTTGTTTTCGGCAATCTCTTTCAAGAGTGGTGCCGGCTGCCAGCCGAATTCCACGACGCGATCGTAGACGTGCTTGACGCCGACTTCATCGGCGTACCACATCGGGCCGCCGTGATGCGGTGGGAAGCCGTAGCCGTACACGTAGACGATGTCGATGTCGCCCGGACGCAGCGCAACGCCCTCTTCGAGTAAGTATGCGCCACGATTGATCAGCGCAAAGGTCAGGCGCTCGAGAATTTCCCGGTCGCTCACCTCGCGTGGAGCAATGCCGGCCTTCTTGGCCTCCTCGGCAAACAGCGCTTCGATTTCTGGATCCGGAATCGGCTCGCGTCCTTTACCGACGTTCTTGTCGTATTTGAAATAGCCGGCGCCGGTCTTTTGACCGAGGCGCTTCATTTCGACCATCCGGTTGACGATGTTGGAACGCGAGCCTACGATATCGGGCCGCGCCTTGGCGATATGCCAGCCCACGTCGATACCCGAAAGATCGCTCATCGCGAAGGGTCCCATGGGGAACCCAAAGTTCTTCGCAACCGCGTCGATTCGCGCCGGTGAAACGCCCCACTCGGCGAGCTCGCCGGCTGCTCTCGCGTAGTCAAAGACCATACGATTACCGATGAATCCGAACGCGTTGGCCGAGAGCACCGCGGTCTTGCGAAGCGTCTTGCCGAGCTTGAACGCCGTGGCAATCGTCTGCGGCGACGTATCCTTGCCGCGCACGATTTCGAGCAACGGCATGATGTTCGCCGGAACGAAGAAATGCAAGCCGATGACCTTGTCGGGACGTTTTGTCACCGACGCCATTGCGTCGATGTCGAGCGTCGACGTATTCGATGCTAGAATGCCCTCGGGCTTGACGATCGTATCGAGCTTGGCAAAGACCTCTTTCTTGACGTCCATGTTTTCGAACACGGCTTCGACCACGACGTCCGCGTCAGCTAATTCTTCGTATTCGTGCGTAAACTGAATCGACTGACCGAGCTTCCAGGCTTCTTCTTGCGTCATGCGGCCCTTTTGGACCTGATACATGAACATGCCGAAGACCGTCTGCTTTGCCTTTTCGACGGCTTCGTCGTTTGAATCGATCACGTGCACCGGAATGCCGGCCTGCGCGAACGTGATCGCAATGCCGGTTCCCATCGTACCCGCACCGATAACGCCAGCCTTCTTGATCTCGAGCGGGGTTGCGGCAGGAAGATTTGGAATCTTCGCAAGCTCGCGTTCGGCAAAGAAGACGTGTCGCAATGCCGCCGACGGCGCCGAGCGAACGAGCTGCTCGAAGAGGCGCGACTCGCGCGCGGTTCCGAACTCGAACGGCAATTCAATCGACGCATCGACCGCGTCGATCAACTTGTGCGCGGCGTATCCGCCGCGGTCTTCGGGCGGCACCATTTTGTGCGCCTGCGAAACGACGAACGGCAAAGCATGCGCCGTAATGCCTTTGCCAATGAACGCCTTGCGTTGCGAGATGCGGTGCTTTCCGCCTTTCTTCGCCAGCGCAATCGCCGCGTCGAGCAAATCGGACTCCACGACCTCATCGACGATGCCTTTCTCTTTGGCCTCGTCCATCTTGACGTTGCGTCCTTTGAGCATGATGTCGAGCGCATCTTGCGCCCCGATCAAACGGGGCAGACGCTGCGTGCCCCCGGCTCCCGGGAGCAAGCCCAGCTTGATCTCGGGAAGCCCAACCTTCGCATCCTTGAGCGCGACACGATAATCGCACGCCAGCGACAATTCCAGCCCGCCGCCGAGCGCGTTTTTCTCGATTGCCGCCACGAAGGTCTTGTCGCTCTTTTCGACCGCGGCGATTACGCTGCGAATCGTCTTGGTATCCGGTCCCGGTTCTTTGTTGAAGTCGTTGACGTCGGCACCGGCGGAGAACTGGCCGTTCGCGCCGATGAAAACGACTGCTCTGACATTCGGGTCGGCGGATGCGGCTTCGACGATCGGAACCAGCTCCGCGCACACCGCAAACGAAAACGAGTTGACCGGCGGATGATCGAACGTAATAACGCGCACGCCATCTCGGTCTTCCGTCTTGATGTAACTCATGACTATGCTGTAACCGCCGTTTTACGATCGAGTTCGAAGGCGTCTTCCGGCAACGTCATCACATCGCCCGCACCGTCGATGATCTGGCGCTTGTACCACGCACCCTGCGTGAGCACGTGCGAGGCATAGAATTTCGCCGTGGTGATTTTCGCCGTATAGAACGGGTCCTTGTCACCCGAAGCGATCTTGTCGGCCGCGATTTTCGCAGCGCGCGCCATCTGCCATCCGCCCGCAACGACGCCCCACAGTCTGAGGTACGGTACCGAGCAGGCAAAGGCTTTGCGCAGGTCGCCCATCGCATTCATGCCGATCCATTGTGAGACTTCCGCGAGCGTCGCGAGGCCTTTGAGCAGCGATTCGCCGATCGCTTTGACGTCTGCGTTCTCGTGCGCGGCAACGTCCTTTGCATCTTTCTCCATCTGCTTGAGTACGGCCGTCGCCGTCGAACCCATATCGCGAATCAGCTTGCGACCGACGAGGTCGAGCGCCTGAATGCCGGTCGTGCCTTCATAGATCGTCGTGATACGCACGTCGCGATACTGCTGTGCGATGCCCGTCTCTTCGACGTAGCCCATGCCGCCGAAAACTTGCAGCGCGGTCGAGCAAAGCTCGACGCCGTTTTCGGTGCACCAGCCCTTGACGACCGGAATCATGAGCTCGACGAACGCCTTGTGTTCCTTGCGCACCTTGTCGTCGGGATGTTTGTTGGCGTAATCGAGCGACGCTGCGGTCACGTACGAAAGCGCGCGCATCGCTTCGAGATTCGCCTTCTGCCACATCAGCATGCGCCGCACGTCGGGATGCTCGATGAT
>JASHZC010000010.1 GCA_030042755.1 Vulcanimicrobiota bacterium
ATTCTTGAAGCGTCCTGCGGCCCGCTTTACGTACGGAAACGCCATTCCGCAGTAGGGACACTCGAAATCGGCATACTCGACGAGCCTCAGGCGCCCGTTGGGGTTTCCGCGCACGTAATCAGGCATCTGATGGTCGCCGGCCGATGCCCGCTGAGTCATTCTTCTTCACGCTCCCGCCGACGCCACCTATGAGCGGCTGTCAGAATGCACGCAGTTGAAGAGATCGCTCTTCCCTTCTACCGGCGTGCACTTAACCTCCATGTGCGAAGAGACATGATGGTCGCGCAGACAGGCTTGCTCCTGACATATTGTATTCGCATCCGACGGTTTACACTGCGGGCCCTTGTGCTCGTGGGTTTCCATCGTTCACCTCATTTCCTCATGGCTTGTTTTACCCGGCCTTCCAAATTCTTCATCGCCTGACGGTTTCCGCGCGAATCGTCGTAAGATTGTCGCACGCTTCCGAGCGGTCTCCTGGTCAATGTCACGCGCGTCGTTCGGGCGCTCCGTTTCGAAGCTGGCGCGCGAGATCCGCGGGCGGCATCATTCCTACGATCGCGCGCTGATGCGGCCATCCCATGGCGGGAACGCCGGTCACGCCCGCTCGGTGGGCCTCTTTGATCGACGCGTCGACCGCGGGCGAAAAGCGGCGTTGGTGCCACGCGTCTTCAACCTCCGAGGCCGACACGCCGAGACGTTCGGCGATCGGCACGATGACCGCGCGTTTCGAGATATCGGCGTGTTCGGTGAAGAACGCGCGAGAAGTGTCGTGGTAATAGCGGCCTGCGGCATCGTTGCCCTTTTTAGCGCGCACGAGTTCGGCCGTCTCGAGCGCGAAACGCGAATTTACGTTACGTTGCGGCGGATCGATTGGAAGCCCGACCTCTTCTGCCAGGCTCTCGAGCCTCGCGCGAACACGGGGCCAGTCTTGCGGCGGAAATGGTTTCGGCGCTCCCCCGGGCGGCGTCTCTGGATGCAGCTCGAAGGGGAGCCATCGCAGATCGGCGTGCAGCTCGCGAGCCGCTTCTTTGGCCCAAACTGAGCCAAGATAGCAAAACGGTCAAATAACGTCGGACCAGATGTTGATAAGGCGCTCCATGGTCGACTTATCATACCCTCTGTCTAATGCAACCTCGACTGCCAGTCTTTAGGGACGCGA
Organism: Vulcanimicrobiota bacterium; assembly: GCA_030042755.1. The sequence goes on from JASHZC010000010.1 coordinate 1,160, forward strand.
CCTTGCGGTCCCGGAACCGGTTGATCGTCCGGGTGCCACCGCGGCTTGGCCAGTGTTGGGCCATCTAGAAACTCCCCGGTCGCGTAATCGTAGAACCAGCGCTCGCCTGGTTCGAAACTCGCGATAATCGGATGGCCGGTTTCGCGAGAATGCGCGGAAGCGTGCTGATGCGGTGAGCTGTCGCAACAGCCAACGTGGCCGCACTGTGCGCACCGGCGAAGATGCAACCACCAGCCATCCTCCGCCAGGCACTCGACGCAACCGTTACCCGACGGCGGCTTTTCAGCATCGATTCCCGGCAAATCGTGAACCATTCTTATCTGTCTTCCTCTCGTCGGCGCATGAAGCCTTGCAAAACCGCCCTCAGTCGCGATCACCCGGACAGGTCGAGCAAGAGCCCTTGCGAAGAAAAGCGGCATGATCAGACGGTTACGTTCTCTAGCCGCCGGGACAGCGGCGGCGCTTCTTGCGGGTTGCGCCATCGGCGGCCCTTCCGCGCAGCAATCGATCGCAGAATCGTTGAACGTTCACACGTATCCACTCGGCGCCTATAGCTCGAAGTCCCTCCCCGTTCTGCCTCGCGCCAGGCTCGCGCGCGGCAGTGGCTCGTACGCCGTCAAGCGCGACTCGCGGCTGGTATACGTGTCTAACCTCGGCGCGGGCGCGATCGACGTTTTTTACCAGCGCGGCAAGGATCAAGAGCCAATCGCAACGATTACGAATGGGATCTTGGGGCCGGGGGGCCTCACGACGGATAGAAAAGGCAATCTGTACGTAGCCGACGAGGGTGAGATCAGCGGGAAGTGGACCGTGCAGCTCTACGCACCCGGCGCAACGTCGCCGACCAAGAGCTACACGACCGATCTCTCTTCGCCAACCGACACCGCCGTCGCAGAAGATGGAACGATTTACATCGCGAACTTCAACGGGGACAGCAATGGCTGGGTGGCAGTCTATCCCAAAGGTAAAGTCTCAAAGGAATACCGGCTCTCTGATTTTGGCGGAGGCGCTCCCCTTTCGGTAGCGCTCGATGCTAAGCAAAATCTCTACGTGATGTACGACGTCAACGGTGGCAGCGCGGTCAACGAATACAAGCCCCGCGCAAAAACCGGCACCAACCTCAACCTCGTCTTTGGCAGTGGAGGCGGCATCCAGGTTGATGCATCGGGCGACATTCTGGTGGCGCAGCAACTGGATCCATCGGAAATCCTGATCTTTCCGCCCGGGGAAACAGAGCCATCTCAGACCATCTCTATGCCCGGCGGGGGAGAGCCGTTCAATTTCGCCTTAAACCACGGGAGCAGGGCGCTCTTCGTCGGCGAATACCAGGAGGCTAACCAGGTGGACCGTTTCGCGTACCCGTCGACAAAGTTTAAGTACGTGGTCGCGAACGGCTTCGAGAATCCGTCTGGCGTCGCAACCGCGCCATACGAGTTTTAGCCGTTCGATGTCGAACGATGAGGCCACATTCGATGACGTGGTGCCGCCGATTTCACCGGAAGCGGCGAAAACGCTGATCGGTCGAGGGGATGCGATCGTCATCGACGTTCGCGAGCCACACGAAGTGGCGCGGACGGGTAAGGTGGCAGGGGCCTTACACGTTCCGCTCGGTTTATTGGCCCTCCACGAGTTCGATCGGGGAAAGGCGCTCTTATTGTATTGCGCCGTCGGAGAGCGTTCGGAACTCGGCGGCCGCACTCTGAAATCACTGGGTTACCGGAACGTTTTCAATCTTGGCGGGTTCCACGACTGGGTCAAAAGCGGCGGCGCCGTCGATAAGGCGTAATGGCACTGCCGGATGAGGGCTAGGTAAAATGGCGGGGTCGAGTAAGTGGCTCGCAATAGCGCTCATGGCCGCGATCGGCGGCTGCACCGGGCTGCAGTCGATTGGCTCGAGCGGCGTCGACCTTCCCGGCGCGTTGCCGCTTCTGAGAGCCCATCGCTCCTCATCGTCGGCGTACATCAAGCACGTCGTGATACTGATCCAGGAAAACCGCAGTTTCGACGATTTTTTTGCCACCTTCCCGGGCGCCGACGGCGCGACGCAAGGCTTGATGAAAACATCCAAAGGGGACGTGTATGTTCCGCTCACGAAAGCCGGCTTGAATTCGAATAACCTGGAGCACAGCCACTTCACCTTTAATAAAGAGTTCGATAACGGCAAGATGGACGGCTTCGCCGACATCGAGCGCGACCTCGGGCACGGCGTGCTAGTGCCCGCCGGCACGTATACTTACCGTTACGTGGATCCGAAAGACATCGCTCCGTACTGGGACATTGCCAAAGAGTATGTGCTTGCGGATCACATGTTCACCACCCAAAGCAGCGCCAGTTTCACGGCGCATCAAGACTTCATCGCGGGCGGCACGCCGGTAGGCGACAAAGGCGATAACGTGATCGATTTTCCGGAACCTTTGTCGTGGGGATGTAACGCAGCGCCTGGGACGGTGACGGACTTGATCACACCGAAGCGACACGAAGAGTTCGGCGCCGGCCCATTTCCTTGCTTCCGCTATAGAACGCTGCGCGATTTGCTTGATGCGAAGGGCATCTCTTGGCTCTATTTCACAAACAAGAGCCAAAGCGGGCTATGGGACGCGTTCGACGCAATCTCCGCGGTGTATTACGGTTCGCAGTGGAAGACGAATATCGTCGTTCCTGAAACGAAGGTGTTCGATTACCTCGACACGAGTGAGTTGCCCGCCGTTAGCTGGGTGATCCCCGATGAGCTGACGTCCGACCACCCTTCGAACATTCGCGATCAAGGCCCCGAGTGGGTCGCATCCGTGGTCAACGCGATCGGCGAGAGCGCATATTGGGACTCGACCGTCATCATCGTGGTATGGGACGACTGGGGCGGCGAGTACGACAACGTCCCGCCTCCGCAACTCGACGGTCAAGGGCTCGGAATGCGCGTGCCGATGTTGATCGTCTCTGCTTACGACAAGCAGACGGCGAGTCAACCCGGCTATGTTTCCCACACACAGTACGAAGACGGAAGCCTGCTAAAGTTCATGGAGCAGAACTGGAAGCTCGGTTCGCTGGGGACCACCGATGTGCGCGCCAACAGCATTGCCGACTGTTTCGATTTCTCTCAAAAGCCTCGTCCGTTCGTTCCAATACCGGACGCCCTCAGCAAGTCGTATTGGGAGCACTACAACGTTTCAAGCGCGCCGATCGACGAATACTGAAGTCCGAGAACGAGGAACCCCTTAGCCTGTCGAAGCAATACCGCTCCGGGGGTACGGACGCTTGAAACCGTTTGTTGCGGTGATTCTAGCCGCAATTGTAGCTGGATGTGGCGGTGGAAGCACGCCGCTGAGCCTATCGCCTGCCGGGCTCAGGACGACGACGGCGCGAACGCCTGTGCCTCCCGCGTATAACGTGCTCTATAGCTTTAAAGGCGGGGACGACGGCAGAGACCCGCACGCGGGCCCTCTCATTAAAGTCAAGGGCACGCTCTACGGCACGACCGTATATGGGGGCGGCCCGTGTCATGATCGTTGCTTTGGCGGGACGGTCTTCGCGATCACGACGTCCGGCAGCGAAACCGTGCTCCATAGCTTCGAAGCCAGCTCGAAAGACGACGGAAAAAACCCGCGGTCAGGCCTGGTCGGCGTCGCAGGCACACTCTACGGCACCACCGTCAAAGGTGGCGCGGCGTCGTGCTATTGCGGAACCGTGTTCAAGGTCACACTATCCGGAACGGAGACCGTACTCCACAGCTTCTCAGGTGAACCGGACGGCTTCGGCCCGGAATACGGCCTTCTCGGCGTCAGCGGCACACTCTACGGTACCACGCCGAGTGGGGGCGCAAACAACGAAGGAACGGTCTTCGCGATCTCGACCTCGGGCAAGGAAACCGTGCTCCACAGCTTCGCAGGCGAACCGGACGGTGCGCAGCCTAAAGGGGCCCTCATCAACGTCAACGGCACGCTCTACGGCACGACCACTGGTGGCGGCGCGAACTGCAGCTCAATAGGCGGCTGCGGAACGGTCTTTACGCTCACGCCGTCGGGCGACGAAACCGTGCTCTATAGCTTCAAAGGTGGCAAGGCAGACGGCAGATACCCAACGCAAGCGCCCCTTCTGGACATCAATGGCACGCTGTATGGCACCAATAAGTACGGCGGGACGTACAACCGCGGAACGGTATTCTCGATCGCGAGTAGCGGCCAGGAAACCGTGCTGCACAGCTTCGGCGGCTCGGGAGACGGCGTCTTTCCGTATGGGGGCCTCCTCGACGTCAGCGGCACGCTCTACGGTACGACGTCCAACGGTGGTTCGGTTTCGTGCGGCGTGCGATACGGCGACGTCCGCGGATGCGGAACGGTTTTCAAGATTACGACCTCCGGCAAGGAAACCGTGCTCCACAGCTTCGGCGACCCAGGGGACGGCAAATATCCGTATCAGGGCCTCGTCAATGTAAACGGTACGCTCTACGGCACGGCCACGGCCGGCGGCAAGCATAACGCAGGAATGATATTCTCTTTATCGCCGTAAGAACGGCGCAAGATGAGCAACAAAGGCAGCGCGATCGTCGTGGGCGGCTCATTAACCGGCCTCGCCCTCGCCATCGCGCTCGCGAAGCTCGGCGTACTCGTAAGAGTAGTCGAGCAGAACGAAGGCATGGAGCGCCTTGGTACCGGTCTCGGCGTCGACCGGCCGTTGCTCAGCTTAGTGACCGGCGTGGACGCGACTCGCTCCGGCAAAGTGCCGGCGTTGCCGGTCGTTCGCAGCTTTCGGGAGACGTCCAGCTGGCGCGCCATCTATGCTTGGTTGCGCGCCGTTGCGGATGCGACCGGCGGTATCGAGGTTTCCCAGGGGCTGCGGGTCGACGAAGTTACTCAAACGGCAAGCCGTGTGCGAGTGCGCGGGAACGCGTTCGACTACGAAGCCGATATCGTCGTGGGCGCCGACGGATACCGCAGCCTCGTTCGCCGCGTCGTCGATCCAGCGAATCCGATCGCGCGGTACGGCGGCTTTGTGATTTGGCGCGGTTTGGTCGAAGAGGCGTGGATCGACGGCGCGCCGGCGAGCTTGCGCGGCGGACGACTGCCGTATGCGGAGACCGCGCGTCTCGTAGCGTATGAGGTGCCTGGCCGCGACGGGAACGTTACTCCCGGTCATCGCCAGATCACTTACGCGTGGTACGATGCTTCGCGGACCGCGTGGCTCCGCGACGCCGGTTTTCTCGACGGCGATGAGATCCTCGCTAGCATCGCGCCGGAGGCGATCCCCGTTGCGCTGCGCGACGAGCTGCGTCGTCTCGCAAGCACACGCTGGAGGTCGCCCGAACGTGACGTGCTCCTCGCAGCGTTGGACCGTGAAATTCTCTTCGGTACTCCGTTGACCCAATATCTCCCGACGCGGCTCTCGAACGGACGCATCGCGATCGTCGGCGATGCCGCGCACGTTGCCTCGCCGATGGTCGGCGCCGGGCTCGTTTTTGGGTTGCTCGACGGCGTCGCGCTCGGACGCGCGGTTGCCGCAGCCGGAGGAACGATTGGAACCGCCGGCGTCACGGCTCTCCGCGCCTACGAAGCCGAGCGGTTAGAAGAGAACCGCGCGCACGTGCAGGAGAGCCTCGACGCAACTGCCGGGCTCCTGCGCGGGTTAGCCCGGCCATGAAAGCGTTTGCGATAGACCGATTCGGCGACGAAGGATCGATTCACGAGTTGCCTACCCCCGAAGTTTCGGGCGATGACGTGCTCGTTCGCGTGGTTGCCGCAGGCCTCAATCCGCTCGACTGGAAGATCCGCGACGGTATTCGAGGCGACCGGTCGTTCCCGCTCGTGCTCGGCCAAGATTTCGCCGGAGTCGTCGTCGCGACAGGGCCAGCGGCACAGCGGTACGTCACCAACGACAGGATTTTCGGTACGACGCACGACCATGGCACGTTCGCAGAATATGCCATCGTCGGTGAGAACTCACCGCTCGATCCGGTTGCGAAGGTTCCGGACGACGTCGGCGACGCGGACGCTGCGGCCCTCCCCACCGCCGGGCTCACCGCGCTCGCTTCGCTCAATGCGCTCGGGGTACAGTCGAACACGCTGCTGCTGATCAACGGTGCAACCGGCGGCATCGGCATGTTTGCCTCGCAAATGGCCCGCGCACGCGGCGCGGCCGTCGTGGGGACCGTTCACTCGGGTAAAGAGGAGTTCGCGCGATCGCTCGGCGTCGACGAGACGGTTGCCTACGATCGCGAGGATGTCGTAGCCGCGCTGGCGCAGCGATACCCGAACGGCATCGACGCCTTGCTGGATCTGGTTAGTAACGCGGAGGAAATTAAACGCCTCGGCGGGCTGGTGCGCCGCGGCGGTACCGTCGTTTCGACCGTCTACACGGCGGACGTCGAGTGGTTTGAGAGCCGCGGCGTGAAGGCAATAAATATCGTCCTCACCCAGACCCCAGAATCATCGCACCACGGATTGCGCGAACTCGTCAAGATGGTAGAAGCTGGAGCCGTGCGCGTCGTGATCTCGGAGGAGTATCAGCTCTCAGACGCCGCCGTTGCACTGGACCGCAGCAAGTCGGGAAAGGCCGGCGGAAAGATCGTACTCTTCGTCTAAGGCTTTCGCGCGTCGAACTGGGCTTGTGCTTGTTTGACCTCGTCGACGTGCGCGCACGCCCATTCGCCGAGCTGGCTTATCGGCCCGCACAACGTTACGCCTAGCGGCGTGAGTGCGTATTCCACCCGAGGCGGAATCTCGGGATAGAGCGTCCGCACGACCAAACCGTCGCGCTCAAGTTCGCGCAGGGTCTGCGTCAGCATCTTTTGCGAGATGCCCTCGACGTTACGGCGCAGGTCGCTAAACCGATGCGGCACTCCGTCCGACAGCAGACTCATCATCATCACGGTCCACTTGTCGGCGATGCGATCTAGGACCACGCGAATCGGGCAGTCGCGTTCGAAGGCCGGACGTGCCGTAATCTGCAGAGCGGTTTCCATTTGGTGCCTATACTACTTTCTGGTGCCTACTTGCCTTTGGGTTGTCGGTATGGAAAAGTTACTAGAACAACCTAACACAGACCGCCGCAGGAGACAAGCGGCAAGGAGCCAGCCATGAGCACCCAAGTAGCCGAGACTACAACCTATGCCATCGATCCGGCGCACACCGCGGTCGAGTTTGTCGCTCGCCACCTGATGATCACGAAAGTCCGTGGACGCTTTGCCGGCGTCTCCGGCGCGATCGAGATCCAGCCCGGCAGCGACGTCCCGACCGGGATCCAAGCCCGCATCGAAGCCGCAACGATCGACACGCGCGAGTCAAAGCGCGACGCGCATTTGCAATCGGCGGACTTCCTCGAGGTCGAAAAGCATCCCATCCTCGAGTTCGCCAGCACCCACATTGAAGGCACCGCCGCAAACTTCACGGTTCGCGGCA
>JASHZC010000103.1 GCA_030042755.1 Vulcanimicrobiota bacterium
CGCGCGATTGATGCACTCATTTGTGAGGAGCCGGTCCGCGCGCTGCATCTGTGCGGTGCAGCCGTCTACCACCCGACCGAGGAGGGGTATGCGCGGACATTCGCTGCGGGCAGCCCGTTCCGCGATGGCTTCGATCACGACCATCGCGTGGTACTGCACTTGCTCGCGGATCGCACGCCGATAGAACGCGACGGCGAGTTTGCCATCCCATTCACCGTCCGCGATCGCTTATTGGGCTTTGCGCTTTTTGGTGCGCATACCAACGGCACGGCGATCGATCCGAACGAACGCGCCTTGCTGGAAGTCTTGTGCTCACAGGGAGCGAACGCTTACGACCACGTCGCCGGCGAAGAGCGGTCCGAGGAGAATGCGCGACTGCGCGGGGAGCTCATTATCTTGCAAGCCCGTTACGATGAGCTCAAGTCAGTGGTGAGTCGATAATGTCAATCTGAGAGCAACTCACGTGGATGCGTGCGTCACGAAGTCCGCTTTCTTTCGCGCCGTGCTCGCTGCTTCGAGCGGTTGCCACACACCAACATGCTGCACCATCGCCGCCCCAATGCGCGCGTTCTGTCGACGTAAAGCAAGGTGCATCCCTGCCCCTCACAAGACTTGATATTTGCGAAGTTTTCGTCGCAGACAACACTAGCGAGAGCGTCGGCTATCGGCAAGAGCAGTGCTTCCGGCGAAGACCAATTTCGCGTCCGTATCCGACAAAGGGGTGAAGCGGCGCCCAGTGGTTCTGGATTATTGACGATTCTGGCGTACTCCTGATCTCTTGACAGCAGCTGATTGAGCGGCTCCAATTCGTCCAGAGCATCGGCTTCAAGCGGTCTGCCACGATGCGCATGCACAAAGCCTCGAAACCACTCCCGCAAAGAGCGCGCCTGCGTGGCTACAACGTCAATCTCGCCCGGCAGCGCGCTTTTGCGAAGCGCGCTTGCAACGTCTGCGTCGAGAAACTGCGTATGCCTGAGCCAGTCCAACAGATCGTCGCCCGAGCTCAGCCAATCGATGGGCACGTCCGCGGGGGTAGCGATCGAGTTCAGAAAGTCCAGGCCGGCTGACCCGGCGATGAAAAACGGCTCCGGTCGCGCTACTGCCATGAACCTATACTAACCGCTCAAGCCGCGCGATGCTAGTTAGGGCCACGATCAGGATAGGATTTTTAACACCTGCTCAGGTCATCTTGACAGGTTACGACGGTAGGGGATACCCTGTTAAAACCGATTTAAGCGGTTACGCCAGAAAGGACGCCGCCATGAGGCCCTTGGTCAGCTACCACACGGTTGACGTAGATGGTATTAAGATCTTCTATCGAGCTTGCGGTTCGGTGCAGGCTGCACCCATTCTGCTGCTCCATGGCTTTCCGACATCGAGCCATATGTTCCGGAATCTCATTCCGCTATTGAGCGAGCGGCACTTCGTCATTGCTCCCGACTTTCCAGGTTTCGGTCAATCCGAGATGCCGCCACGGGACCAGTTCGAATACACGTTTGCAAATATCGCGAAGGTCATGACGCGTTTTACGGAACTTCTTTCGCTCGAACGTTTTGCGATGTACATCTTCGACTACGGCGCTCCCGTCGGTCTGCGCATGGCGAGAACAAATCCAGAACGTGTCACCGCAATCGTTTCGCAAAATGGAAACGCGTACGAAGAAGGCTTGAGTGACGCTTGGAGTCCGCTGCGCGCGTACTGGAAGGACCCAAGCGACGCCAATCGTTACGCGCTGCGCGCGCTGCTAAGGCCGGAAACGACGATATGGCAGTATACGCAAGGACAACCCGATCCCAAGCTCGTGGGCCCTGACGGTTACTCGCTCGACAACTACTACCTGAGCAGGCCGGGGGCGGACGAGGTTCAGCTCGATCTATTCTACGATTACGCGACCAACGTCGCCACCTACGTACATTTCCACGAATACTTTCAAAGGTATCAGCCGCCATTTCTAGCGCTGTGGGGATGTCACGATCCGTTCTTTTTGCCGGCCGGGGCCGAAGCATACAAGCGCGATCTTCCGCACGCGGAAGTGAAGCTGTTGGATGCCGGGCACTTTGCGCTCGAGACGCATTACGAAGCGATTGCGGTCGATATGCTGGACTTTCTGTCCAAGGTGAAGGAAAGATCTCAGCAAGCGAGCCCTGCGTGAACGAACCGAGGCGGTTTTACACGCGATCGGATCTGTATGAACTCGGATATCATCGCGCACACACGATCGTGTACGACGAAAGAAAAGATGAAGCGGTTCGCGTTTGCATCCCTGTCGACTCTGCGGTCTATACGGTCGTTCGTTGGTCCTCGAGCGGGAAGCGCGATGTCAGCAGGGTGTCTGAGCGAGACATTCTCGTCGTTCCGGCATCGCAGCCACATACGGTTCGGTGGCACCGTTCAGCGGCCGTTGTCACGTTGCAGCTCAGGTCCGAGCTCCTTCGTCACGTCTCTGGAGCGGATATAGCGCTGGACGACTCGCTCGTCCTAGACGATCCGCTTCTGACAAGCATCGCAGTAGAGTTGGCTTCTGTCTTAGACGCGCAAAAGGAAGCAGTTAGTCAAATGCTTTGTGATGCCGTGGCAACGATCGTTGCGCATCGTATTACCGCTCCTCGCGAGTGGCACATTGCGCCGAGCCGGCCTGAACGGCGCTTCAGTAGCGCGCAAGTGAATAAGGTCAACGAGTTTCTTGAAGAACATCTTGAGGAACCAATCCCGCTCGAGGTTTTGGCCGGCGTCGTGGGCATGAGCAAGTGGCACTTCATGCGGCGGTTCACGACGACGTTCAAGAAAACGCCGCATAGGGTCGTGACGGAGCGCCGCCTGGCTCGAGCCTGTAGGCTCCTGGCGAATCCGCAACTGTCGATTACTCAAGTTGCCCTCGAGGTTGGCATGAGTCACAGCCACTTCAGCCGGACATTCCTTGGCCAGTACGGCCTCTCGCCAAGCGAATTCCGCGCCGAACTCGAGCGACAGTCGGAACCGCCATTTTTGCACAATTCTCCGATAGTGTGACGAGCCTCGCTCTGTTGGGGAGCCTATGCTAGTTCGGCCCCGGTTTTGGTGTGCAGAGGAGAGTTCCGGATACGATGATGGTGATAGCGTTCTCGCCAGTTGGAACGCTGGTTGAAGCTCATGCGGCGCCCGCGCCGCGTGCTTGCGTATCCAAAACGCTGGCAGAACTCGAACGCTTGAAGGTCATACAGCTGATGGCAGCCGATCTACCGCGCGACGTGCTGGAGGGAATCGCGCAAACCATCCGCTTCAGTGGCAGCATCATTTCCGACTCGGATCCTTTTTCTGCAGCGCGCGCATCGACACCATTTCCTCCGGCGTGCTTCTGGTGGGTTACTGCGCAAGAGCGGGAGGCCGAGCGAGCGCAACGCGAGGGATGCAATGGCGTACTGATTGATGACCGTCGCGTGCGCGCGATCGACGAGCGGTACGAAGGCGATCCGTTCATCATACCTGACGTCGAGGATGTGCTTCGTATCATCCGTCAGCCGTATACGCAGGCAGCTTTGGCCGTTCGGAGAGTGCTGTGGGACTTGGGAAGCAGCTCGCGCGGGAGTGGGGCATGAGCGGCGTGATGGAAGAAACGGGCCTTTGGTATCTGCGCCAGCACCGCTTGTTCCAGGGAACGTGTTCGGAGTTTTTGGACTCATGCCGGCACGTGTTCGTTCAACGCACCTTCCCGCCGAAGACGGTACTTTTCACGCAGGGGGACGACGCGCGAGTTGTCTATCTCGTCAAGCTTGGAAAGGTCCGGATCGCGCGTTGCACCGGCGATGGGAAAGAGGTCACGCTCGCGATCCTTGGTCGGGGCGACATCTTTGGTGAAGAGGTCGCATTTTCGAATGAGACTGTGCGGACGACGCAAGCTACGGTCGTTGAAGAGTCTTTGCTGTGCCTTGCAAAGATGCAAGACCTCGTAGAACTCGTTACCAAGAACCCCATGCTTGCTCTAAATATGGTCCGGTATCTTGAAGAGAAGCGGCAAGAAGCCATATCAGCGGTCGAGGAGCTGGTCTCGCTCCGCGTACGGGATCGGATCGAAAGCCTACTCAATCGTCTGGCTCGCGACCACGGCACTGAAACGGGCGATGGCTTGCGAATCGACTTGCGGCTGACCCACGCTGAGATCGCCTCGCTCGTCGGAAGCACGCGAGAAACTGTCTCGGTAGAACTTGGGCGGCTGCGCCGCGCGCGGGTTTTCACAATTGTGAGCGGATACTTTGTGCTCCCCGTTCGTGAGCGCTCCGCGGCTCTGGAATACCTGTAGCGTCGCTTACTGAAGTCGTCATTGCACTCGGTGTACAGTATGCGTCCATGGTGCTCTCCGGTAAAGTAGCGTTGCTTGCGGGCGGAACAAAGGGCGTCAACGCGTCGATAGCGATGCTATTTCGCGACGCAGGCGCAGCGGTGATCGTCACAGACCACAGTCCCGACTCCGTCGGTGCGGCTCGGAAAATAATGCCTGGAATCAATTTTGCCGATCTCGACACAAGAGACACCGTCGCGATGCTGCGCTTGATGGAAGACATTGAACGCAAGCACGGAAGGATCGATGTTCTCTTGCTTGCACCCGACACCGGTGAATGGGCACCCATCGATCTCGTCGACGAGGATTTTTTTGACCGGCAGTTCGACGTCAACGTGCGTGGGGTCTACTTTACGCTCAAAACGACTCTACGACTCATGGATCAGGGTGCTTCGATCATTTTCGTCTGGCCCCGCGATGTGACTAGGCATGCGTCAGGTTCGAGTGTTTACGCAGCGGCGCGTTCGGCAGTCCGATCCTTCGCGCACTATCTCGCATCGGAACTTGCTCCGCGAAGAATACGCGTGAATAGCATTTGCGCCCCATCGTCAACCGTTGCGGCTGGAATGTCGCTCCCGCCCTCGCCGCAGGAAAATGCTACAGACGAGG
>JASHZC010000104.1 GCA_030042755.1 Vulcanimicrobiota bacterium
CACGCCTGCCGGATTAGCCATCCATTCTCGCGCCGGCATGCTGAAAACGACGCGTCCGGGCTCGATCGAGTCGAACTCGAATTCCATAGCGCGTGCCGCCGGCGGCTGCGGCACGGCGCCATTCTTCATGTCCCGCATCCATTCCAGATGGTCGCGACCGAAGATCGCCTGCGACGTTGCTAGAGGCGGATCCCACGAAAACGTGCGCTCACGCATACACTCGCTCCAGTTCAAGCGTGTCGGCGACGATCGGCCAGAGCGCCGGACCGTTGCCGGAACGGAAAAAGCCCATGTGGCCGATGCGCGACAGCCCAGCATCGCGCGGTGTGATGGTGCGCAATCGAGGCGTCGTTCCGGTAAACGCCGCGGCCAGCTCCTCCATCGAACGTTGCGTCGCCCACAGATCGTCGCTTAGTCCGAACATGCACAACGGCCCGCGAAAGTTCGCGCCGTTGCGAACCGACTCGAGGGTGGGATCGTCGAGAAAATAGCGAGGCGCGAGCACCCATTTCGCCCATTCGCGCGCGACGCCGGCGGCAAGGTCTTCACCGAATCCCATACGTGAGCCGGGAGAATATCCGCACGCCGCGATGCCGAGCGGGATGGCAAACCGCATCAACGCGTAGACGCGATACCGTTCTACCGGAGCGCAATTCTTCCAATACCCGAGGCCCGACGCAATCGTAACGGCCCGATCGATCTCGCCGTTGTATGCGCTCAGCAGCAGTGCGTGACCGCCGTACGAATGTCCGATCGCGTACACGGGGAGACGGTGATAGCGCTTGCGCATCCAACTGACGATGCCCGAAAAATCGCGCTCGCCCCAGTCGCGCATCCGCGCCGTGCTGCGGCGCAGAAGGTCCGGCGGCAGACCCGACCCGCGATAATCGTACGTCACAACAGCGGCTCCGCGACCACACAAATACGACGCAAAAGATCGATAAAATCCGCGCGGCACCGCGGTAGCGCCGCTGACGATCGTTGTAACGCGCGGCGGGCCCTCGGGTTCGAAGAGCGTTGCTCTCAGCGGTTCGCCGTCGCCAGCGGCGATCGTGACGTCGCGCGTCATCGTACGGTCCGTTCGTCCAGCCACGCGTGAAGCGCAGCCACAACACGCCTCCCGTGCACGCGCGCCCGTAAGCCGCGAGACAACAGCACCGCGCCTTCCAATGCGGCTACGACGAAGTCTGTCGCCTGCTGAACGTCCGTAACGGCGGGCAGGTCGCCGACGACACGAGCTCGCTCCAAGTTACGAGAAACGACGCCGCGCATCGCGCCGAACGCCTTCGCCACACGGTCGCGCAAAAACGGCAACGCGTCGTCGGCTTCGACACAGGCGTTCATGACGGGGCAGCCGCCGTCGACAACCGGCCGCTCGCAGTATCGCTCGAATGCATCGATGTAGGCGCGCACGCGTGGCAGGCCGGGCGCCGCAGCAAGCGTCGCTCTCGTAAAATAGGCCTCGACCTGGGCGTACGCGTAATCGAAGGCCTGCACGGCGAGTTCTTCTTTGCTCGAGAAGTGATTGTAGAGCCCACCCTTCTCCAGCGCGGTTGCTTCGAGGATGTCGGCAATCGACGTTCCTGCGAAGCCACGTTGATTGAAGATTGGGGCGGCCGAAGCGAGGATCGCGGCACGCCGGTTCGAACCCTTCACAAAACAGACCGTTCGGTCTGTAACCATCTTCGTCCTTGAGAGCGTTCCAAGAGACACGTATGCAAGCGCCCTACGATGTGACGGAATACGGATCGCGGCGGTGGCTGATCGTCGTCGGCGTGATGTCGGCCACACTGCTGCAAGTTTTGGACGCGACGATCGTCAATGTCGCTCTGCCCACGATTCAAGGCAATCTTGGAGCCAACTTCGACGACGGGGCGTGGATCGTTACGGGCTACATCATCGCCGCCGTCATCGTGATTCCGCTCACGCCTTGGCTGCAACAATTGCTCGGCCGACGCAACTATTACGTTGCGGCGATCGTCGGCTTCACCATTACGTCCGCATTGTGCGGGACGGCAACGACGCTCTCACAACTCATCGTTTACCGCGTGTTGCAGGGCCTATGCGGCGGCGGTTTGATCGCAACTGGCCAAGCCATCATGCGCGATACATTTCCCCCGTCGCAGCTCGGCCTAAGTCAAGCGCTGACGGCAATCGGTGCCGTCGTCGGGCCGTCGATCGGCCCGACGTTGGGCGGAGTTCTCACCGACTCGCTCTCGTGGAACTGGATCTTCTACGTCAACATTGCTCCCGGCGTGATATCGGCCTTGCTTTGCGCTTCGCTGCTTCGCGATCCGCCGCGACGCGGACGGCCTTCGTTCGACGGGTCGGGTCTTGTGTTTATGGCGATTGGACTCGGCTGTCTCCAGTACGTGCTGGACGAAGGAGAGCGCTATGACTGGTTCAACGACCAGAATATTCTCTGGACCGCAATTGCGGCGATCGCCTTCCTCGCGCTGTTTGTGATTTGGGAGTTGCGCGTCGCAAAGAATCCGATCGTCGATCTAAAGATTCTGGTGCACAACCGGACCGTTTCGGCCGGCTGCGCGCTCGCGATGCTTCTCTCGTTCTCGCTGTTCGGCGGCGTCATTCTCGCGCCGCAATTTCAGCAATTCCTTTTGAACTTCACGGCGACGTTGTCGGGGCTCTCAATTCTCTCGCGCGCCCTCGGGATCATGGTGATGACGTTCGTCACGCTAGGGCTCATGAATCGTTTCAAGATCCGTCCGCAGATTCTGATAGCGACCGGATTTCTCATCGTGTCGATCGCAAACGTGCTTACCGCGCAGGTTCTGACGACCGACAGCGTATTTGCGACATTTCTCTTTCCGTTGATACTCGGGGGCATCGGCTTCGGCATGATCTTCGTGCCGCTTTCTGTTACGGTGCTCAGCTCCGTTCACGGAGCAGACACGCAGAAAGCGACCTCGCTGCAAAACTTGTTTCAACAGCTGGGCGGCTCGATCTCGACCGCCGTGCTGGTGACGATGCTGGACCGGCGCTCGGCGTTCCACCAGGACCATCTCGCCGCATCGGTGACGCTCTCAAGTCCTGCCCTGCAGCATGCCCTCGCGCAACACACTCCGCTCTCGAATATTGCGGCGCTCGTCTCGCAACAGGCGAGCACGATGTCGTTTGCGGATGCATTCTATTTCCTGGGGATCGTGACGCTCGTGCTCTTGCCGCTCGTATTCCTTCTGCGCCCTCCGAAGGGACACGCGCCGGGCGCGGCAGCAATTGCCGCAGAGTGAGGCGAATGCGGCCTCATGTCCAAAACGCATGAGGAGAAATACGCGGAGCTCGAGACGAAACGCGAGCTTTCGCAAGCGCCCGCCGGCACGGCGGCCATCGAGAAGCAGCACGCGCGCGGCAAACGGACCGCGCGTGAACGCGTCCTGGCGTTGGTGGACGAGGATTCGTTCACCGAACTCGACCGGTTCGTGCTCCATCGCACGAGCGCATTCGGCCTCGATGAAAAAGAGTTTCTCGGCGACGGCGTGATCACGGGCCGAGCGACGATCGACGGCCGTCAGATCTTTCTCTTCTCTCAGGACTTCACGGTGCTCGGCGGATCGCTCGGTGAGGCCTTTGCCGAGAAAATCTGCAAGGTCATGGATTTGGCGATCCGGACGGGATCGCCGATGATCGGCATCAATGATTCGGGCGGCGCACGCATTCAGGAGGGCGTCGTTTCTTTAGGTGGATACGCGGAGATATTCTGGCGCAACGTACAAGCCAGCGGTGTGATACCGCAGCTGAGCCTCATCGCGGGGCCGTGCGCGGGAGGCGCCGTCTACTCGCCGGCCATCACCGATTTCATCCTGATGACCGAAAAGATTTCCCAGATGTTCATCACCGGGCCCGAAATCATCAGGACGGTTACCGGCGAGGATGTCACGTTCGAAGAGCTCGGCGGCGCGATGACGCATGCGACGCGCAGCGGCGTTGCGCACGTGGTTGCCGCCGACGAAGACGAACTCGTCGAGCAAACCAAGACTCTTCTCTCGTATCTTCCCTCGAACAATCTCGACGATGCGCCGCGCTATGCGTGCGACGACGATCCCAATCGCGAAGATCGCGATCTCGACGAGATCGTGCCCGATGCGCCGAACAAGCCATACGACATGCATGCCGTGATTGAGGGCGTCCTCGACTACGGCGATTTCTTCGAAATTCAACCGTTGTACGCGCAGAACGTCGTCTGCGGATTCGGGCGCGTCTGCGGGCGGAGCGTCGGCGTCGTCGCCAATCAGCCGAACGTCCTAGCCGGCGTGCTCGACATCAAATCGTCGATCAAAGCCGCGCGATTCGTGCGCTTTTGCGACGCCTTCAACATTCCACTTCTGACGTTCGTCGACGTGCCAGGCTTCTTGCCCGGCGCCGATCAGGAATACGGCGGCATCATCTTACACGGGGCGAAGTTGCTGTATGCGTACGCCGAGGCGACCGTTCCCAAGATCACCGTTATCACGCGAAAAGCATATGGCGGTGCATATGACGTCATGGCATCGAAACACATCCGCGCCGACGTCAATCTTGCTTGGCCGACCGCTGAAATCGCCGTAATGGGAGCCGAAAGCGCCGTCAAGGTGATTCACCGGCGCGAGATCGCGGCGGCCGGTGACAAGGACGCCAAGACGAAGGAACTGATCGACGAATACACCGAGCGTTTTGCCAATCCATATATCGCGGCCCAGCGCGGCTATGTCGACGACGTAATCGAGGCACGACGAACGCGCGGTGCGGTCGCAACCGCGCTCGACATGCTCGAGAACAAGCGCGTCGAGAGACCGAAGCGCAAACACGGCAACATCCCGCTGTAGTTCCGCCGACAGAAGCTAAGGATTGATCGGGCGGGTCGGTTTGAATTCGACGACCTGATATTCGGCAATACCTTCGCGCACGAACGGATCGTCTGCAAGCATCGCTTCGACGTCTTCGCGCGACATGTCGTGCGTTACGATCACCCCGCCCACACGAGGGTTCTGTGGGCCGGAGGCGAGCAAATGATGCGCTTCGTAGTGGCGTTCGAGAAACGCTCGGTGTTCGGTGACCCAGCGATCGACCTCGTCGAGCGGCTTGAGATAGCGCGAAAGCAGCACAAACATGCTTCTATGCTTTCGAGCGCGTAGGAAACGGCCCTTGCGGGAACCACCGCGCCCCCGTGCAATCCCTACGACCACCGGACTGAAGGGGGGCTTCACGATGGTTTCAGTCGAGCGTTGGCCCGTTCTGCGTTACGATGAGTGGAAAGAGACCTTGCAAACGCTCCATCTGTGGACGCAAGTCGTCGGGAAGATTCGACTCGCGCAGACGCCGATGGTCAACCACTGGTGGAACGTGACGCTGCTCGTCACCTCGCATGGACTGACGACCGGGGCGATGCCGTACGAGCGGGGCAGAACGTTCTCGATCGAGTTCGATTTCATCGATCATATGCTGCGCATCGACGGCTGCGACGGCGAGACCGCCGGATTCGCGCTTGAACCGATGACGGTCGCCGACTTTTACAAACGCACGATGAATGCGCTCGCGCACCTGGACATTCACGTGAAGATCCGCACGATGCCGAGCGAAATTCCCGACGCGATTCCGTTCGAACGCGATGCAGTTCACGCGTCGTACGATAAGGCATACGTCGATCGCTTCTGGCGCGCGTTGCTCCAGGCCGACAGGCTCTGTAAAATCTTTCGCTCGCCATTCCTTGGAAAAGCCAGCCCGGTGCATTTCTTTTGGGGAAGCTTCGACTTGGCCGTTACGCGGTTCTCGGGCCG
>JASHZC010000105.1 GCA_030042755.1 Vulcanimicrobiota bacterium
TGCATAGCCGGCGAATGACAGCGGCAAGGTCTCATACGTAACCTCGTTCTGGTACGTCGCCATGCTCACCATACACCAAAAGCGTCGGTCATTAGGCGGACGAGCGACCGCTCTATGTCTATGAGGCTCGGCTATACGAGCGGTGCAACGCAACGCCGGGAACGAAGCGCGAAATGCCGTGCTGCGTCTTTTCCCAATAGAACGGCTTTACGAACAGCTGCCAAAGGGCCTTATACGACGCGATCGATGCAAGGACCCAATAGATTGGGTTGAGCAGCGCGTACGGCATCAGCGCATAGTTCCGCCGAAAGTAGACGGCGATCATATTGAGGTAAATGCCGAGGAAGTTACCGATCAGGAAATTTCCGAGCGCGACGTAGAGGACTGCGTCGGGGAAGAGTTGAGCGAAGGTTTGCGTCCGAGTGATAAGCCAGACGATGAAAAGCAGCCAGAGCGGCATCACTGCAAGTTGTGCCGCCGGCGTTCCGCCGACGAAGAGGTTAAACGCCAGAAAATTCTTCCAGCCGATCGATTTAATCAGTGCGACGGGCCGGCGCGAGAAGACGAGCCACGTCTGCATGTACCCTTTGATCCAGCGCGACCGTTGTCGAAGCCAGTTGCCGAGGTTGGAATTGGCCTCCTCGAACGTCGTCGAGTTGATAAAGCCGACTTTGTAGCGTTCGACGCACGAGCGAATTCCAAGGTCGGCGTCTTCGGTCGTATTGAAAGGATCCCACCCGCCAAGCGTCCGCAGTTTTTCGACATCGAAGTGATTGCTCGTGCCGCCGAGCGGAATCGGGAGACGGAGAAGATCCAACCCGGGAACGAGATAGTCGAACCAGTACGAGTATTCGAGCGTGAACATCCGTGTGAGAAAATTCTCGTTCGCGTTGAAGTAGTTGAGCGCCGCTTGAAAACAGACATAATCGTTTGAGTGTTTTTGAAACGCTACGACCGCACACTTCAGCTGATCGGCTTCGGGAATGTCCTCCGCGTCGTAGATGACAAGGTACTTTCCGCGCGCGAAGAAGAGTCCGAAATTGCAGGCCTTCGGTTTGGTGCGCGGTTGGCGGTTCGGCACGGTGATGATGCGCCAATTCGCCGGCGGACGCGCCAGCTTCGCAGCCTCGAGCGTGACGAGGTCGTCCTCTTCGAGCAGGAGTAGCACATCGAGCTTATGGTGCGGGTAGTCGACCTTATTGAGGGCACCGATGAGGAGATGGACGACCTCCGGTTCGTGATAGACGGGTACGAGCACCGTGTAGACGGGCAGATCGGGCTCGTTTAAAGCCGCGATTTCCGCGGCGGTTATGGGTTGCTTGACCTCGTTGCGCGAGCCGAACGCGGCAAGCATCAGCTTGAACGCAGCATTCACCAGGAAGAGCACTTGAAATAGGACCAGCACGAAAATCAGTGCGTTCCGTATATCGAAATACGCCCAAACGATCAATGCGACCAGAAAACCGCCGAATAGAAGCAGCTGCGGTACCGTGAAGACGCGCCGCGCGCTCTGCTCGGGATTGCGCTCGAAGTTTCTCATGACGGCGCTCTCGATGACGTCGTCGCGGTAGCAGCGCGCAGCCATGGATGAAAGGTCGAGATCCGTTACGAGGATCTCGCTGATTCCCGTAGCGTTGAAGCGTTCGAGCGCGAACGCGTGCGTTTGCGCGGAACCCGGCATGGACGTAATGATCGTCAGCATCCCGTCCCTGAGCTTAAACGGAACGAATTGATGGCGCAGCGCTTCATCGCAGTGGAGTTTCGCCAAGAGCCCGACATCGATGTGCGTGCGAAGGCGTTCGATGTCGCGTGCGAGCGGAAGGCCGTGCACTTCGGCGAGCGCATTATACAGCGCGAGGCGCGTGATCATTCCCTCGGATGCCATGATCCAACCGAGTTCGCCGCCGGAGACACGTTGAATCTCATTTGCTCGCGCGTACTGCTCGCGCGTGATCGCGTCGTGTTCGAGTAAAGACTGAGCTACCGGGTCCATCGCACACCTGCATAGAGAAAGATGCTGCAAACGATGAGAAGCGCGACGATCGACACCGGTAACCGCACATCGGACCAATAGGCGAGCAGCGGATCGCGGCGCGTATAGACGACGCGCAGGGTCTTGCCGACATTGTACGTCGTCATCGAACCGTCGAATGCGGAGAGGTTCCCGACCTGGTGCTCGAGATCGTCGCTACGATAGAACGCGAGGTTGCCTAGCACCGACGAATCCCCCCAATACGAGAGTACCAGGATTTGCGTCATGCCGACCCGTGTCGTAAACAACACACCGATTCCACTTTGGCCTTGCGTTGTAAGAAGCGTCGCGTCATTCAACGGATTTTGGATACGGAAAAATGGCGCCGTGAGGTCGATCGGCGCAGGCAGCCAGGACAATTGATTGGGTCGTGCGACCACGATGGCGTAATCGAGATTCGGGGGGAGCGTTCCATTAAGGGGTGCGATCGTGACCGCGCTTATCGTCGCGCCGAGGCGGGCCGGAAGATCCGCGAGTTGGTGCGCTTGCGGGAGCATCGATGGATCGCCGACGATGATGCCGATCCGCCCACTCGCGCTGCCGAAGAATGTGGAGATATCGGTGGGACGAGCGATCGAGTCCCACGTGAGAAACGATTGATTCGATATTGTGAGCTGCTCGGTGTCCGGCGCTATCACGCGCAGTTCGTTGTTGGATTGGAGGTCCTGGTGAGCCACGTTGACGGTCCACGTTTCGCTGCTGCCGGATACCCGCGGCATGTGCGCTGCGATGAGCGTTCGGTTGACTTCGAGTTCCAGCGGTGCGATGCGGGTCGAAACATTTGGCACCGCGGCGTAGGTGAGGTGGAGTTGCAATCGTTGCGGTATCCCGCCAAGACGATTGAGAAGCAGTGGAATATTGACTGCCGCTATTGGCGAGCCCGAGGCACGGAGGTTAGCGATGCCAAGTTCGGAGAGCGCGATGCGTCGATCGGGTAGTGGCCCATTTGCCGCCGGCCAAGGTGGCTGCGTTTGCGCCGCAATCCGAGCGGGCGCCGCGCCCGTCCGTTCGTAGACGATGTAGTGCGGGGTTTCACGCAGGACGGCGAATCCGGGCAACACACCTGACGAGGCGCCGGTGTATACGCTCGATATGATATCCCCGCGCCGCACTTTTGTTGCGATCACGTATTGCACTGCCGTATGCGGGTTGCTGAGT
>JASHZC010000106.1 GCA_030042755.1 Vulcanimicrobiota bacterium
GTGTTTCCGTCGTTGGTTACAGCGATCAAATACTCGCCCGCTTCAGACGGTTCGATGTCGACCGAGGGCGTCTGAACGGAAATGTTGTCGGAACCAGTCGCAAAGACGCGCAGCTCCAACGTCCCCTGCGCGACTTGCGTTATCGCTTGTTGTCCATCGAGTTGCGTGAAGCGTACCTGCGTGCCCGAACCGGCGCGAATTATTGTATTTGGATCGAGCTGGATTTCGGCTCGGCTGTCATCACCGGTTGTCAGATAGTCGCCGGCCTGTATCGGCGCATTCACCGCACCGGCTTGTTCTTGACCGCCGTCGCCGTGCTTGATGCCGACTTGACCGTCGGCTACGGAGAGCCGAGCGATCGCGGGGGGTGGCGCGGCCCCTTCATCGTCGTCCTGAGCGCGGGCGCTTGCGCCCGTTGCAGAATATGAGATCGCCATCGTTGTGGCGAGGATGAGGGCGAACGGCGCCCGCTTGACCATCTGCATCATAATAGCTGCTCTCGTGAGGCCTTTCTGCGAGATGTTGCATCACGTCAACGTTGCCGACCTCTCGCAAATCGCCGTCTGGGGATACCTTTAATCTCTTCTTTAATCTTGAGAGGCTCTTGATTCGAAAGACCCGATCTCCGCAGCAGGTGGGCCGGGTACCACATGCCTCGAACGTACCGCGGGTGGAGTCCTTGCGCTGCAGCGAGAGCGTGCGCACCGCGCTCGAACGTCGTACGCCCGTCGTCGCACTCGAGACGACGATCCTTTCTCACGGAATGCCGTACCCGCAGAACCTCCAGACTGCGCGCGACGCAGAAGACACCGTTCGCAGCGCGGGTGCGACGCCGGCGACGATCGGCGTCATCGCCGGTGAGATTCGCGTTGGTTTGAACGACGCAGAACTCGAACTGTTTGCACGCCCGAACGACGTGCTCAAACTCAGCCGCGCCGATTTGCCGTACGCATGCGCGTCGAAAGTCAACGGAGCGACGACCGTTGCAGCCACCATGCTTTGCGCTCGTCAAGCCGGCATTCGCGTCGTCGCCACGGGTGGCATCGGAGGCGTACATCGCGGCGTCGAGAGCACGATGGACGTTTCCGCAGATCTCTACGAACTCGCACGCACGCCCGTGCTCGTGGTATGCGCCGGAGCGAAGGCGATTCTCGATATACCCAAAACACTCGAGCTCTTGGAAAGCCTTGGCGTCACCGTCGCGGCGTATGGCAGCGACGAATTCCCGGCGTTTTGGAGCCGATGCAGCGGGATTCGCGCCCCGCTACGGATCGACGACGCGTCAAGGGCAGCGGAAATGTTTCACGTCGCGCGCGCATTCGGCTTATCGAACGGCATGCTCGTCGCGAATCCGATTCCGGCAACGGCCGAAATCCCTTTCGCCGAGATAGACGCAATCATCGACATTGCCGTCAAGGAAGCGAACGAAGCGGGCGTTACGCGCAAAGCGCTGACACCTTGGCTGCTCGACCGCATCTACAATCTCACGCAAGGCCGAAGCCTACGAGCCAACATCGAACTCATCCGCAGCAACGCGCGACTGGCTGCAGAGATCGCGGCTCACTTGGTGTGACGGTTCTGCGCTACTGGCCGGAGCCTTGCGGAGGCTCTGGCGCGTCGTTCGCGTGCTGCGCATATTCGCGCGGGTTGAAGTACCAATCCGGAAGTGACGCAGGGAAGACCAAGTCGGTGAAGTCGTAGTCGACCGTCTGGCCATCGCCGTTGTATCCGCCGTACACGACGCCGTGGATGTGCGTGATTACTGGAATGCCTTCGAACATCTTGAATTCCATCGTAAAGAGCACCGGATACTCCGGTCCTCCCTCAATGAATAGCGTGTCGGTAGCAACGAGCTTTCGTATGTCAAGCGTCTTGGCGTCAACCCACATTTCACGCAAACGATTGCGCTGCGGGTCGCGCCGAGGTACGAGCGTCAAGTGCAATTCATCGCCTTCGCGCGTTACGGACGTTACGCGGTAATCGAATTCGGCATGCACTTTAACCGTAACGATGACCGGCGGCAGCGACGCTTCCGGCGTGGGGATGAACGACGGCGGATACGTGTGCAACGGCGCGGGTTCGAATACGTCCGCGGTCGGAGGACCTGGATCGGTCGCCGCATTGAAGATCGGACGATCGAACGTCATGGGGCCTATATCCCCCAGCTGGGTGGTCCGGCGCCGCAATGCCGCGTGATCGGACGAACGATACCAATCGTGGTCGACGTACGTGTTTACGTAGTCCGGATAGCCATAATTGGTCATCTGCTTGCGCGAAATCGTGTAGGTCTCGAACGGCGGAGGAGGACGATGCGAGCGGAATCTGTCGCGAATGGCAGCTAACAAATCGTCGGGCGATGGCAGGGGCGTTGGAGCAGTCGATGCCGCGACCGTACGCGCAGCCGGCGGCTGCGCGGCTGGAGCCTTGCCCGCAAGCGTGATTGCCACGAACCCAAGGGCCGCGAGCGCAAGTCCTCGGATTGCCGTCATTCGCCTCATCTCGCACATGGTATCGGATGCCGACTTTGGGATTCCTGGGAAGTCATCTGTCCTCAAAAGCGAAGCGTTCTATTGATATGAAACGTCTTCAGGCGCTGCTCCTCGCATCTCTCGCTTTCTTTTCTGCCTCGACCGCTTCTGCGAGCGCGGCCACCCAGAACGTCGTTCTGGCCGGTGGGTGTTTCTGGGGCATGCAGGCGGTCTTTGAATCGCTTCGCGGAGTAACCCACGTCGTCGCGGGCTACTCCGGAGGTGAGCCGGACACCGCACAGTACGACATGGTAAGCACCGGCACGACCGGTCACGCCGAGTCTGTCGACGTCACCTACGATCCGTCGAAGATTACGTTTGAAGATTTGCTCGACGTCTATTTTTTGGTGGCACACGATCCAACCCAGCTCAACCGCCAAGGTCCTGACGAGGGCACGCAATATCGTTCCGAAATCTTCTACACGACGGCAGACCAGCGTAGCGC
>JASHZC010000107.1 GCA_030042755.1 Vulcanimicrobiota bacterium
GCCGGAGTGCCTACGGCCAGAACCTTTCCGCGATTGAGCACCATGATACGCTGCGCGAGCGAGAGCACGACGCGCATGTTATGCTCCACGAAGAGCACGGTCAGACCGAGCTCGCTGTGGAGCTTACGAATCACCTCGATCACGCGAGCGGTTTCGGAATGCGCGAGACCCGCCATCGGTTCGTCGAGCATAACGAACACGGGATCGGTCGAGAGGCTCATGGCGATCTCACACAAGCGTTGACTTCCGTGGGCAAGTTCGGCAACCGGGCGACGCGCCGACGCGCGCAGATTGACGAACTCCAACAAGCGCTCGATTTTCTCATCGATCTCTTTGCGCTTTGCTGCGCCTACCGGTTGAAAACGGAATGCCAAATTCTCCGCGCTCGTGATGCCTACCAGCAGATTGTCGTAGACCGAAAGGTTTGGAAAGATGCTGGACGTTTGGAACGTGCGGCCCATTCCCATCGCGATCCGTCGATACGCCGGTGCGCGCGTGATGTCGACTCCCTTGAATTGCACGCTGCCCTGATCGGGGAAATAGAACCCGGAAAGCGCGTTGAAGAGCGTCGATTTCCCGGCGCCGTTCGGGCCGATGATCGCATGAATCGATCCCGCTTCGATCGACAGCGACACATCTTCAACGGCACGCACGCCGCCGAAATGCTTGACGATGCCCTTGGCTTCGAACAACGCACCCACTACGTCGTCTCCCGTTCTTGCAGCGGTTGCACGGGAACCGCGTCGGAGACTTCAAACGGCTCAGGCGTCCCGCGTTTGCCGAGCGCGTCAAGCGCCGTGCCCAGAATGCCCTTCGGGAAGCCGAGCACGCAAACGACGAAAAGCGCGCCGAGTGGTATCTGCCACCACGGCACAGCGGTTGAGAGGATGTCGTTCCCGATCACAAAGATCAGCGCGCCGATGAAGGGCCCGAAAATCGTCCCGCTTCCGCCCAGGATCGTCATCAGCACGATGTTCCCCGACTGATGCCAGTCGAGCAGCAACGGATACGCAAACATGATCGATAGACCGTAGCACGCGCCCGCCAAACCTTCGACGGTCGCTGAGATCAGGAGCGCGACGAAGATGAATCGATCGGTGTTCAATCCGAGATAGCGTGCCCGCGTCTCGTTCTCTTTGATCGCCACCAACGTCCGTCCGAACGGCGATCGAATGAGGAGCCAGAACCCGATCACGACCAGCAAGAAAAAAGCGAGCATTGCGTAGTAGAACGTTTCGTCCTTGAGGCTGGCACCCAGAAATTCAACCGGCGGTCGCGCGAAATTCATTCCGTCTTCGCCGCCCGTTATGTCGGTAAGGCGATACGCGATGAAGTAAAAGACCTGTCCGAACGCGATCATCAGGAGCGCAAAATAGATCCCGCGCCGTCGCAACAAGAACGGCCCGATGAGCAACGCGCCTACGAGCGACGCCAGCATGCCGAGCACGACCGACGTGATAAATCCGACGTGCCAATATTGGATCGACAGCCCGGCTCCATACGCGCCCAGGCCAAAGAATGCTGCGTTACCGAACGGCAGCACGCCGGTATAGCCGATGAGCAGGTTCACCGCCATGGCGGCGATCGCAAAGAGCAAGACCTCAGTGCAAATAGAGATCGCGAGATGAACGTGCGGTGCGATCTGGGGCGTGAAAATCAGCAGAAGCAAGAGCAGCGCAACGGCAATCATGCCGCCGCGTTGGGGCGATTTCATCCGAAGATGCCCTCTTCGCCGAAGAGACCGCGCGGTCGAATGAGCAGGATCACCGCCATCAACACGTACATCGCGATTTCGTTCGCGGCCGGAATATAGAGCGTCGTGACGCTGATCGTGAGCCCGATCAACAACCCGCCCGCAACGGCACCGAATATGCTGCCCATTCCTCCGACGATCACCGTAACGAAGGCCGGCATGAGCAGCGCGTTACCGCTTTGCGGGTTGAGCCCAAGCAAACCGGCAGCCAACACGCCTGCAATGCCGGCAATCAAAATTCCGAGGCCAAAATTGATCATGTAGAGCACTTGCGTGTTGGTACCCAGCGCGGCGATCATCTCGTGGTCTTGCACGGCCGCTCGCAGGCGTAACCCGATGCGCGTCCGCTGCAAGAAGAGCACGAGCGCGATGATGATGACCAGCAGTACACCCGCGATGAAGAGACGGAAGGTCGGGAATTCGGTGAACCCCAGAGATACCGTCCCATTTAATGACGACGGCGGTGAGAACGGAACGCCGTTCGTTCCCCAGATGAGCCGGTACGTCTCTTCAGCGATCAGCGACAGACCGAACGTCAAGAGCAAACTATAGACGGGGTCGCGGCGATAGAGCGGACGTATCAACGTTCGCTCCATCGCAACGCCCACAATGAGGGTTAGAATCGGCGCGACCGCCAGCGCGAACCAAAAGCTCGTGCCGGCGCCCACCATCGCAAAGGCGAGATACCCGGCAAGGGTCATGAAGGATCCGTGCGCCATGTTGATCGTGCCCGTCAAATTCATAATTAATGAAAGACCGATGGCAACGACCGCATAGAACGCGCCCAGGATCAAGCCATTGAAGATTTCGGGGGCGACGTGCGCCATGTGGTTATCCGGCCTCCCGTTAGCTCGGCCAGTTCATCGTGCAAACCGCTCTCTTTTGCGAGACGGTTTGTTCGATATCTTCAGGTTCTTGCCGGTCGACGATGTCGAAGATATCGTACCTGTCGCTCGGCGTGCCCGCGGCTCGAATCGCGCCCAGCCACATCGGCCACATCAGCTGGTGATCGACCTCACGGTAATATCCGGATCCTTCCCAAATCGAATGGAACTTGACGCCTTGCAGCGCCCTGGCCATCTTCGCCGCGTCCGTCGACTTGGCTTCGTTGATCGTCCATAGCAAACGATCCATCGTAATGTATCCGAAGGCACTGCGCGCCGTCGGCGGCGTGTTGTACTTCGCGCGGTACTTGGCAACAAAGTCGTCCGCGAGTTTGTTCCCGGATCCGATCACGCTTCCGCCCTTGTAGTACCACTCGACGCCCCAGTAGCCAACTCGAGCCGTAGTCGGAAGCGCCCAGACGGCCTCAAGCTCGACTTGCGGCCCGCCGATCGGGACCTTGCCGACGATGCCGTACTGTGTCGTCTGCTTTAAGCAGTTGACGAAATCGTCGCCTTGCACGAGTACGAGCAAAAGATCGGGTTTTGCCGCGAGTACTTTCGTAAGATACGGGCTGAAATCGGTCGTGCCCAGCGGCGTGAGATCTTCACCGACGAACTGCACGCCGATGCGCTTGCCGATGTCGTGATAGCCCTCCTGCAGCGCGTGTCCGAACGCGTAGTCGGGAATGATCATGTACCACTTCTTGCCGAATTTCTTGGCAAGCGAAAAACCGGTGGCGTGCGTTTCCATCCACGTACTGTGGCACGTGCGGAACGTACTGTACTTGCAGCTCGCTCCGGTGACGGCGTCGGCGTGGCCGCCTGAGTCGATGAAGAACGTATTGAGCGCGTTAGCCGCACCGCTAATCGCGAGAGATACCGAACTGTTGATCGAGCCCATGATGACGGGGCATTTTTCAACCAAAATGAGCTTACGCGTTTTCTCAACCGCGTTGCCCGGATTATTGTTGTTGTCTTCCTTAGCTACGGCGACTTGCGTACCGCCCATGACGCCGCCACGCGCGTTCCACTCGTCCATAGCCATCTGCGCGCCCTGCGTTTCGCTAACCGCGTACGCCGCGTAGACACCGGTGTATTCGTAGTTCAGCCCGACGGTGAGCGTATCGGCCGCGAGTGCGCGGCTTGGAAGAATTGCGGGGAAGCCGGTAACAAGTCCAGCCGACGTGATGGCTGCGGTCGTCAGAAAGGACTTGCGATCCAGATTGACATCCGACATTTCGTTCTCCTTAAACGGCGCCGCGAGGCGGGCGCAATAGAAGTGGAGGAATTGCCCTCCGTGCACTTCGTTCCTGGAATTGCATGCCTAGCGCGTACTTTGTATATCTAGCGCACCGTGACTCAAGTACTCGGTCATTTTCCGCAGAACGTAGCGAGGATGAAAGCGCTGACAGTTGCGGTGCTGTCGCTCGTCGTGACGGCGCTGCCGATGATGGTGTGGGCGCAAAATGCGCTCAATGCGCCGACCACGGGCGCACAGTCGCCGGTGACGATCAATAGCTGCGGGCCGATCATTCACAATAACACGGCTCCACAGCCGTCGCCGACGCCGATTCCGTGGGTCCAGTCCAGCTCCGGCATGCGCATCGTTTTCACCAACGAATCGAACAAGGTCGCCGACCTGGTCAACTTCCAGGTGCGGGCCAACGGCGTCCAGTTCGTCATTCGCGACGTCGGGACGTTCTCTCCGGGCGTCACCATCGACCACCGATTCAGTAACGGTGCGGGTCAGGCATACGTTCTTCCGGCTTTCATTCCGCCGGACGTGCAGTGCAGCGTGCTCTCGATCCGCTTCGTCGACCGCAGCGTGTGGCCGGCCACGTCCGAGCAATCACCGGCGACCGCTCCCGAAGGCACCGCGACGCTCTCCGCCAACCCTGCCGCGATCGTCGTATCGCGTGACGCCGATTCGGCGCTCGTCATGATCTCGAGCACGGCGCTCGTCGCGGGATTCAACGAACGCGATACGTGCAGTGGAGTCGCCGCCGTCTATATTAGCGCGACCGGACAGACCTCGGCCGTGTACTCGATCAAGCCGATTGGACCCGGCACGTGCTCGGTTCGCGTCACCGACGAAGCCGGGCGCAGCATCACCATTCCGATTACGGTTCAGTGAGCAAAGGCTAGCGTCAAGCGGGTCCGTTCGAAGGTCGAGGTAATCTCGAGATCCTTCGCACAGGACCGCATCATGGGAATTCCGCGGCCGCGGTCGTCTTGCGAGGGCGCGTTACGCCAATGCCCGTTGCTCTCAACAACGACCGAGAGGTCGCCTCCGGCATCCCCGATTTCAATCGTGAACGTCGTGTCCACGCTGTTGTCTCCATGCTCTATTGCATTCGCGACGGCTTCGCCAACGGCCACGATCACGTTGAACGCCTCTTCCTCTCCGAGGCCTACGCGGTCTGCGTAGGCACCGATGGCCGTTCGAGCGAGCCGCGCCGAACTCGGCACCGCACTAAACGTGTACCGCTCGAGCGGTGCGGCCGCCGTGTCGAGGCGGTGCAACACCAGCGTGGCGCAGTCGTCGATGCTTGGGCCGGCGCCGATGATCCGGTCGTGCAACTCATTCGCGCTTTGCGAGCCCTTAGCGGCCATCGACTCCAAGACGGCAATCAGTCGCTGTTCGCCGGCCACGACATCGCGTTTATGTTCGATCAGACCGTCCGTATAGAAGTAGCACGTCGTTCCGGGCGGGATCGTGATCGTGCGTTCGGCCGAGGCGGCCGGCATGCCCAACCCAAGCAATAGCCCGCCGCCCGGCAGAGGATACGCATCACCTTTGGGTGTCACCAGAATCGGCGGCGGATGTCCGGCGCACGAATACCGCAGCACGCTCGTCTGCGGATCGTAGATCCCTACGATCGCGGATGCGACGCCGGTGTCTTGCGAGCTTGCCATGCTTTCGACGGCATCCAATAACGCGGAAGGCGATGCGTTGGTGGCCGCTGCCGCACGGATCGCGCGCCTGATCTCGCTCATCGCGACGGCGGCTTCTAGTCCATGTCCGGTGACGTCTCCGACGGAAATGCCGACCGTGCCGTTACCGATGTCGAACACGTCGTACCAATCACCGCCGATTTCGGCCTCGACGCTCGCCGGTCGATATGCCGCATCGAAGCGCGTTCCATCGATCTGGATCAGCTGTTCCGGCAACATCGCGCGCTGCAATCGGTCCGAGACGCGGTGATGATGCACCAGTTGGACGGATTGGGAGATGGCGCTCGATAAAATCGCCGACACCGCGTCGCAGATCTCGGGATTCGGCTCGCTCAGCGACGGGGGACTCGTGCCGAGAACGACCGCACCGATGATGCGTCCGTCGATTGCGAGTGTTTGATAGAGAAGCCTCGCCAATCCGGCTTCACGCGCGCGCTCGGCATACAGGTCGTCAAATGGAACGCTGCGCAGGCTCTCGTACGCTCCAATTGCCGCCGTGGCAAACGCAACGGGCGGCCCGGGTACGTCGCGCAGATACACCGCGCACAGATCCGCAAACGCGGCAGCGCACAACCGTGCGACTTGCTCGATAATCGAAGCCTGTGAATTCGCAGCCGGTCGAAGTATGCGCTCTACTTTGTCAACGC
The DNA here is from genome assembly GCA_030042755.1 of Vulcanimicrobiota bacterium. The sequence continues at coordinate 6,240 of JASHZC010000107.1, forward strand.
CTTCGATCATGACTAACCAGTCAGATAGTGCCC
>JASHZC010000108.1 GCA_030042755.1 Vulcanimicrobiota bacterium
TTAGCGCCTATCTTGCGTACCGCCGGATTCACCCAGTTCCGAGCCCATCCTGACCAAGAAGTCTAAGAAGAATTCCCGAAACGCCCGGTATACTAATCCGGGCGTTTTGATTTTGGAAGACGCATTCTTTAGGTGCGATGATCGATTTAGGAACACAACTCGATGACCTTCGCGACCGCTTCAGCAAAGCGGTGGCAGAAGCGCAAGACGAACGCGATCTCGACTCCGTTCGCGTAACGTTTCTTGGGCGCAGCGGCGAGGTCACCACGCTCCGCCGCGGTATCGGATCGCTGCCGCCGCCGGAACGTCCGAATGCCGGCAAGACGATCAACGACGCGGTCGAGCAAATGGAAGCGGAATTTGCTGCCAAGCAGGCGCGTCTCGAAAACCGCGTCTTCGATGAAGAGCTCGCGCAAAAGATCGACGTCACATTCCCTTCGATAGCTCCGCAGACCGGAACCATTCATCCGATTCGCACGGTGCTGCGCGATGCGGTTGCGTACTTCGAACGGCACGGATTCGCCGTGGTGCTCGGTCCGGAAGTCGAACCCGACTATTATAACTTCGACGCGCTGAACATTCCCGAGTCGCACCCCGCGCGCGAGGGATTCGATTCATTCTTCATCACCGACACGCTGTTGCTGCGCCCGCATACGTCGCCGATGCAGATTCGCACGATGCAAACGTACCGGCCGCCGATCGCCATTGTCGCACCGGGGCGCTGCTATCGTCGCGACGCCGTCGATGCGCGCCATCTCTTCCAGTTCAACCAGATCGAAGGGCTGCTGGTCGCCGAAGGCATTCACTTCGGCCACCTCAAGGGAATGCTGACCGGCCTGTGCCGCGAGCTCTTTGGTGAAGATCAGCGCGTGCGGTTCAGGCCGTCGTACTTTCCTTTCACGGAACCCAGCGCCGAGGTCGACACGACGTGCCCGAAGTGCAAGGGTCATTCGGACGCGTGCAATATGTGCGGTGGCTCGGGATGGATCGAGCTCGGCGGTGCGGGCATGGTGCACCCCAACGTACTCAACGAGGTCGGCTACGATTCGAACGTGTACACCGGCTGGGCCTTCGGCTTTGGGATCGAGCGTTTGGGTCTCGCGCGATACGACATCGACGATATTCGCCGGTTTCTCGAAAACGATCCCGACTTTCTTACGCAACTCGCGTAGCTAAGGACATCAATGCGCGTTCCAATTTCGTGGTTGCGTGAATACGTCGATCTCCCCAAAGATTCACAAGAGATCGCCCATCGCTTAGCCATGCTCGGCTTTCCGGTTGCGGAAATCATTCGCCGTCCGCACATTACGGGCGTCGTGGTCGGCACGATTGCGACGCTAGAAAAGCATCCGAATGCGGATCGACTGCACGTTGGAACGATCGACATCGGCGCGAACGGGCCGCTCACGATTGCAACGGCCGCAACGAACGTTGCGGCTGGGCAAACGATCGCCGTCGCGACGATCGGTGCAAAACTTCCCCAACTGACGATCGAGCCACGCAAGATGCGCGGCATCGAGTCGCAGGGCATGATGATCTCGGCCGACGAGCTGGCGCTGCCCGGTGAATGGTTCGAAGACGGCATTTTACAACTCGATGGAGGTACGCCGCTCGGCCGAGACGCCGTCGAGTTATTCGGCTTGCGTGACGACGTGCTCGAGGTTGAGATCACGAGCAACCGTGTCGATGCGATGTCGATCGTGGGAATCGCCCGCGAGCTCGCCGCGTCGTACGGCGTCCCTCTGCGGCTGCCGAACTACGACAACCCCGGAACGAAACCCGATCCCACGCCGCCGAGCGCCGGCATCGAATCGCCGGATTGTACCCGATTCGTCGCGCAGCGTTTCGACGCCGTCCAAGTCGGGCCGGCGCCGGCCTGGATGCGCGTCCGTCTTGCGCTCTGCGGACAACGGCCGATCAACAATCTCGTCGACGTTTCGAACTACGTGATGTTCGAAGTCGGACAGCCACTACATTTCTACGACGAATCGCAGGTCGCCGACCGCCGGTTCATCGTGCGCGACGCCCGTGACGGCGAGAAGCTCACCACGCTCGACGACGTCGAACGAACGCTGACGCCGCAAGCACTGGTAATCGCCGATAAGAACCACGCGCTGGGCCTCGCCGGACTGATGGGCGGCGAAAGCAGCGAAGTGCGCGAATCGACGAACGCGATCGTCATGGAGGCCGCAAATTTCAACGGCGTTCGAGTTCGTCGCATGTCGATGGCGCTCGGGTTACGCAGTGAAGCATCGTCGCGTCACGAGAAAGCGCTGGCGCCGGTCATGGCCGACATCGGCGCAGCTCGTGCCGCCCAACTCATGGTCGAACTCGGCGCGAACGCCTATGCACCACAGATCTTCGGTGAGCCGTTGAAATCCGCCGATCCGATCGCGCTGCAGCAACGCGACGTCGAGCGCCTTCTCGGGCTCAACTTGCCGGTCGACCGGATCGCGCAGCACCTCGAATCCCTTGGCTGCGAGGTGACGGTTGCCGGCGAGCGCATGCAGGTCGTGCCCCCGCCGTGGCGGCGCGATCTCACCATCGCGGCAGACCTCGTCGAGGAGGTCGCGCGCGTCGAAGGCTACGACCGGATCGCAGCAATCGAACCCTCGGTACCTTCCCACGCGATTCCCAGCGCAGAATACCGGCTCGAGGACAGGCTTGCAACAGCGCTCGTTGGCCTTGGGTATCACGAAATCGTGAATGACGCGCTGCTCGGCTCGCAAACCCAGCTAAGGATCGACCACTCGACGCTGACGCCGAGCCATGCGTTCGTCGAGATTCGTAACCCGCTTAGCGAAGAGCATCGCTTTCTTCGCTGGGCGCTCGGGCCGGGGATTTTCGAGTATTTCGCAAGGCTCGATCGCCCGTACCGGGTTTTCGAGTTCGGACACGTCTTCTCGAATGACGGCGGCATCGTCAACGAATCGGCCGCGCTTGCCTTTGGTTTTGCCACCGAACCGCTGAACGAGCCAGAATCGACGGATTCGAACTTCTTGCGCATCAAGGGTGATTGCGAGGCCTTGATCCGCAACGTGTGTGGCGTTGAAGTCGAAACGGCGCGAGACGCTCGCCGGGGTTATCATCCGGGGAAGAGCGCCGTAGCCATGTGGCAAGGAGCCGAGGTCGCGTCTTTCGGCAAGATCGATCCACGTTTGACGCGCGCGTTCGACGTCCGGTTGCCGCTCTACATGTGCA
>JASHZC010000109.1 GCA_030042755.1 Vulcanimicrobiota bacterium
TCCGACCGCACGACGGACAATCAATTCGCAACGTCTGCGCGGCCGCCACTTGGCAGATCGTCACCCATACCAGCTGGATCGCAAACCAATCCAGCATAAAGCGGTTCCCGTCTTCCAAGTTTTGGACGCCGCCGAAGATCACCGAGAGGCATACGGATATGATTATTGCGCCGCCCAACCATGCAAGCGGAAACCAGAGAAACGCGACGCGGCGCTTGTGCGTCAGCGCTGGGGAATCATCGCGAAGAGACTCAGCCATCTGCATCAGAGGTGAGGATGAGGGAGCTCGGTTACACGGACGACATCGTCCGCCTCGATCATGTCCGTGCGCGGCTTAGCGCCGAGCGCGCGAACCATACATGCTGTGGCCGAGAAGCGGAGTACGACTCCGAAGAGGGTCCCGTGGCGCGTGACGACTTCGCAAAACGCGCCGCAATGCTTGAAAATTTCGAATGAACTCATGGCGCTTACCGCGAGTATCGTATCGCTTCCGGTTTACGGCATCGATCCTCCGATTGGACGGACACGTCGGATGCGTACCAGCCGTTTGGACTATCCGTTCGACGGATACAAGGCTCGCGCGGGGCGATATATGCTATCTCACGTGCAACGTACGGGTTTGGGCCTGGCGGTACCGGCCCAGATTTACACCGACGATGGCGCGAAATGGGCAACATTCGACGCAGGTTCCTGGCTCGCAACGGCATCGGCGGAAAGTATCATCGATCTCGCGCAACACGGTTGGTCTTCACAGCGAGAAGCTACCGACGTAGCCAGATCGGGAATAGCCTATAATCCGGACGTTGAGGACCTGCTGGCCTACCTGATGTTTCTCCGTCACGGCGGTTTGGAAGTGCACTGCACGTGCGCCGTCGACCGAGTGTCAGCTCTCGAATGGTTGGCGTATCGTCGCCCCGACGTTTATGCGCGCGTGCGAACACCCCCACGCGTCGCCTAACATTTGTCATCCTGAGCGGAGCGAGCGTAACGAGCGCAGTCGAAGGACAAAGGACCGAGGCGCGCCACCGCGGCTGCCGCCACAAACGCGCCGACCATCGGCGCCGTGAGGTACACCCACAGAAAGCGCACTTGGCCGGACGCGATCGCGGGACCGAACTCACGCGCCGGATTTAGACTTCCTCCCGTCGACGTGCCGAGAAGAACGATCGCAAGACCGATCATCGCGCCGACGATCCACGGTATCAAAACTTCGAGACGCGCTCGCATCGCGAAGCCGACGACCACAACGATGATCCCCATGGGTATTGCCTCACCCAAAAATAGCGATGCGTCGTTCCAGCCGGCACCGGGCTGCAGAACGGCGTACGAGACCGGTGGTTCCGATGCGCTACTCCCCCACACGAGTCCGCCAAGTCCGGCGCCGATCAAACTTCCCAGCAATTGCGCCGTCACATACGATACGACGGCGTTTGCGGGAAAGACGCCGAAGCGCCACATTGCCAACGAAATCGCCGGATTCATATGGCCACCGGATGCGCGGCCGAGCGAGCTGCGCATCAGAAGCGCGAGTAAGAGCCCGACCAAAGCGCCGATCACGAGCAGATGACCGATGGCGAACCGGACGATCGTAACGACGCAGAACAGCAACGCAGCCGTGAGGCTCAGCTCGATGGTGCTGAGTCGAACGATCTTACTCGCAGCCCATGCTGTGGCCTCACGGCGTTTCTCCGGAATCTCGACACTAAGCGAAGCACCCACAAGCCAGTCTCCAACCGCTGCCGGCGTGCGCGTGCGCGTGATGTTGACGAGCCGACGTCACCGCGTTTGGAATCGCGCTTTGATAGCCGCCGTAGTACCGTACCGGTGACCATGACGGTGAAACGGGCAACGCCGGTGGAGCGAGGTCTTTGAACTCGTCGGTTGCGTGCACTACTGTGCCACCGACGATCGTCAACACCGACGTGAGTCCACGAATCGCATCTTCCTCGACTGCGAAGTAATCGTCGGAAAGAGCGACGGCGTCGGCAAGCTGCCCTGGGCTGATACTGCCTTTCATCCCAACTTCGCCTGAGAACCAAGCGCTTCCGACGGTATAGAGACGCAACGCTGCTTCCCGATCGAGGAGATTTGCCCGTCCGCGCGTTTGCAGACCGCCGAGCGTCTTACCAGTCACAAGCCAGTGAATCGAAAGCCAAGGATTATAACTGGAAACACGCGTGCCGTCGGTGCCCGCGCCGACCGGCAGCCCGGCAGCCAGCATTGCGGCGATCGGCGGTGACGACATCGCCGCCTTCGTCCCATATCGCTCGACGAAATACTCTCCTTGGAAAGCCAAACGATCTTGGATCGCGATACCGCCGCCGAGCGCCTTTACGCGCTCGATGCTCTGTTCGGTAATCGTCTCCGCATGATCGAAGAACCAGCGCAGTCCGTTAAGCGGCGTTTCTCCGTTCACTCGCTCGATGACGTCGAGATATTTTTCAATCGACTCGTTGTACGTTGCGTGGATGCGGAACGGCCAACGTTTCTTTACCAGCAGATCCAAAATGGGGTACACGGCGTCTTCCATCGAGGCCGGCGGCTCCGGCCGCGGCTCTGGGAAGTCCTCGAAATCGTAGCCGGTATAGCAGATGAGCTCGCCGGCGCCGTTGTGCCGATACCAATCCGTTCCGTTACCCGGAGTCGTTGAAGCAGTCCAAGCCTGATAATCGGCGAGTTCGCCGCCCGGATGCTGCGTGAAGAGGCTATAGGCTACGCGCATCGAGAGCTTTCCGCTCGATGCAAGGTCCGAAAAGATCTTATAATCGTCGGGATAGAATTGCGTTCCGCCGCCCGCATCACACGCGCTCGTTAATCCAAATCTGTTCAGCTCGCGGTTGAAATGAATCGTCGAATTGATCTGGTCCTGATAATCCAGGCTTGGCGCTTTCGCGAGCGTCGCGTAGAGCAACGACGCATCCGGCCGTGCGACGATCAGCCCCGTCGGCTCGCCCGATGCGTCTTTCTGAATCTCGCCTCTCGGCGGATTGGGCGTGTTCCGGTCGATTCCGGCCGCTTTGAGCGCCGCGCGATTGAGCAGCGCCAAATGATAGAGGTGGAGAACGAATACCGGCGTGTCGGGCGCGATCGCGTTGAGCTCGTCGAGCGTCGGCATGCGCCGTTCTGCAAACTGAAATTCAGACCATCCGCCGACGACCCGCACCCACAACCCGGGAGGTGTGCGCTCGACTTGCTCCCGCAACATGCGCAAACCGTCTGCCAGCGACGGAACGCCGTCCCAACGTAGCTCCATTGCATACATTCGGCCACCGCGAATGACGTGCAGATGACTATCGTGCAGACCGGGAATCATGACGCGTCCGCGTGCATCGATACGCCGCGTCCCGGGTGCCGCGCTCTTCTCGACTTCCGCATCCGTGCCGACAGCGGTGAATTTTCCGTCCTGCACTGCGAACGCCGTGGCTTCCGGCCGGTTGGGATCCATCGTTCTGATCCGCGCGTTCGTGACGATCAAATCTTGGTATGCGCCGTTTGAAGAATTCACCAGGTTACTCCTTAATCGCAAATACAGTAAGCGTCGCGGTCGAACCGGCGCCATTGGGGACGCCGGGTATCGTTTGCAAGCCGGAGTTTCCGCTCGCGATCGCAATGTAGGTTCGTCCGTCGATGTTGTACGCAACCGGTGCCGCGGTCACGGCTGCGCCGAGCTGCGTAAACCACAGCTCTTGTCCGGTGCGCGTGTCGAACGCAAAGAAACGGCCGTCGAGCGTACTCGTGAAGCCGACTCCGCTCGCAAAGAGCAGCGCACCGCCGACGGAGGGATACGCTAGGGCTTTACGCCACGCGATCTTCCCCGTCGTCATGTCGATCGCAGTGAGCCAGCCAATCGTACGCGTCCGCTTCGCGAGCGCACCACCGGTGTAGAATTTACCGGCAACGTATGGCACGACGCCGGTCTTAGCGACCTGCGGATCGAGCGTCCAGCTTGCACATTCGTCGACGCTCGGCACGACGAGTAAATGCGTTACGCGGTCGTACGCGCCGCCGTTATATTCGATGCCGCCGCCGTGACTCGGACACGTCGTCTCACCCGAAGCGTTCGGCGCGACGTCCATGTTGGCTTGATACGAAAGCGGCACGCGATAGATGCGCTCGCCGGTGCCGCGATCGAACACCCAAAGGGTTCCGGCTTTGTCGCCGGTTGC